>JACCRJ010000703.1 GCA_013813615.1 Lautropia sp.
CGCGAATGAAGAATGGGCGCGTGAGCGCAAGAGAGAGGCAAGGCCCATGCAATTGACCGAAGGCAGCGATTCGCCGCTTCATCCGGGACCGCTCGACACCGTGATTCGCAATGCTGCCGTCGTGGACGGCAGCGGCGGACCGCGCTTCCATGCGGATGTCGCCATTCACCGAGGAAAGATCCATTCGATCGGCGTCGGGTTGGCGGGACGGTTTCAGCAGGAACTGGACGGCGCCGGCCAGGTGCTGGCACCGGGATTTATCGACGTGCACACCCACGACGACTATGCCGTGATTTCCGACCGCAGCAATCTCTGCAAGATCAGCCAGGGAGTGACGACCGTGGTGACGGGCAACTGCGGCGTGAGCATCGCGCCGCTGAACATCCGTTATCGCCCGCCACCGCCGCTCGATCTGCTCAGCGGTGATCCGGATCACTTCTTTGCCACGTTCGAGGACTACTTCAAGTACCTGGAGGACAGTCCGGCGGCAGTGAATGTGGCCGCTCAAGTCGGCCATTCGACCCTGCGCGTCGCCACCATGTCGGACCTGCAGCGGCCGGCGGACGCCGGCGAGATCAAGCGGATGCGACGCCTCCTGGAGGATGCGCTGAGGGCGGGCGCGATCGGCATGTCTACCGGGTTGTTCTACCGGACCGCGCAGGCATCGACGACGCAAGAGGTCATCGACGTCGCGAAGGGCATGCGCGAGCGGGGCGCCATTCATACGACCCACATGCGCGATGAAGCCGATGCGGTCGCGGAGTCGCTGGCAGAAACGTTCCGTATCGGCCGCGAAGCAGATGTCCCGGTCATCGTGTCGCACCACAAATGCTCCGGTACCCGCAATTTCGGCCGCTCCATCGAAACCCTTGCGCTCATCGACGCAGCCGCCCGACAGCAGGAGGTCGGTTTCGACGTCTATCCGTATTGCGCCAGCTCCAGCGTGCTGGATGTGGAGAAGTTCCGCGATGCGACCCGCATCGTTGTCAGCTGGTCTATCCCGCATCCGGAAGCCGCTGGGCGCGATCTGGCCGAACTGGCGGCCGAGCATGGCCTGAGCCAGAAGGCTATGGCCGATCGTCTGCAGCCCGCCGGCGGGATCTACTTCATGATGGACGAGGTCGACGTCTCCCGAATTCTCGCTCATCCGCAAAGCATGATCGGTTCCGATGGCCTGCCTGGCGACACGCATCCCCATCCGCGCCTCTGGGGAACATTTCCCAGGGTTCTCGGCCACTACTCAAGGGAGCTGAACCTGTTTCCGCTGGAAGCCGCCGTCAGAAAGATGACTTCGCTGTCCGCCCGGCAGTTCAACTTGAGCAACCGCGGCCTTGTTCGCCCGGGCTATCAGGCAGACCTGGTGCTGTTCGATCCCCTGACGGTGAAGGACCTGGCCACTTTCGATCACCCGGTCCGGCATTCGGCCGGTATTCATCTGGTGATGGTGAATGGCGCGGCGGTCTACCAGGACGGCGCAGCGACCGGCGCCTTTCCAGGGCAGGTGTTACGAAGGAGCTAGTCTTGCAGAATCTCATCCGCCCGCGTGGGCACGACATTGCTGTTCTCTTCAGCAGCCCCAGCCGCGATGCCTACGCCGCCACCGCGGCCGCGCTCGGCGAGACCTACACCTTCGACAGCGCCTGGGACGAGCCCCGCACGTGGGTCAAGGGCGAGTACGCCTACCTGGCGCCCAACGCCGCAAGCCTGCTGCTCGCCCGCTGCAACCTCAAGCACGATGTCGTCGACGAAGTCGACCTGAGCGACGACCTGCTGGCGGGCTATCGGGCGCTGCTGGTACCCAACGCCTGCAACCTGGCGCAGCAGACCATCGATCGTATCGAGGGCTGGCTCGGCGCCGGCGATCGCCGCCTGATCGTGTCCGGCAAGACCAACCTGCCGCCGCAGCTGCTGGGCCTCAAGGACTGCAAGCCGCTGCCGGTCACCGGATTCACCGGCTGGCGCTGGCTTCCTGATTCGCCGTTCGGGAATCCGGCCTGGGAGCCGGCCTACGTCACCGGCTTCCAGGGACATGCGGTCCTGCAGGTGGAGCCGGCGCCCGGCAGCAGGGTGCTGGCCGACCTGCTCGAATTCTCCGGAGACCTGACCAGCGCAGCGACCGCCACCGCCGTGACGCTCGGCCCGGCTATCGTCGTCACCGACCGCACCGCCTACATCGCCAACCAGGTGTTCGAACTGATCGGCGGGATGATGCAGGCACACCTCAACGTCGAGGCGGTCAGGCACTGGTCGAACCCGACGCACTGGGGCGACACGCTGCTGTTCTTCCTGCGGCGGCTGATGCGGGACCTTGGGCTGGAGAGCCTCTGGCAGACGCGCCTGCGCTCGTTCGGCACCTACGACGGCGTCCTGTCCTTCCGCCATGACGTGCATGGCATGACCGACTTCAGCTTCCTGGATTACCAGATCCAGAACCTGATCCCGGCAAGCTACGACATCGAGGATCCTGCTTTCTCCACCAACATCACTCAGAAGATGGCGGGGGACTGGCTGGAGCGCACGTCGCACAACAGTTTCATCGAGCAGGCGCTGCACAACGACAGCTCCATCGGCGATCCGCCGTCTGCCGTCTTCGGCAAAGGGTTCTTCAAGCACGTCAACGATGCGAGCCGCAACCTGGGCATCCGCATCTGCACCTGCGGGCGCCACGCCGGCGGACACATGCATCCCGAGACCATCGATGCGATGGACTACCTCTACGCCAACGAGCCGGACATCATCGGTGCCTGCACCTTCAGCTACTACCACATGATCGAGTACGGCGTGCGCCGGCCGGACGTGATGGTCGGCGGAACCATCGGCGGCAAGCCGCTGACGTATGTCACCGACGTGCGGCGCACGATCGCCACCCAGGGCATCTGGTTTCCGTTCCATCCGGTGGTGACCACCGATCAGGAATGGCGAGCGCTGCGCGGCTGGGACCGCACCCACGAATACGACGCCGCATATGAACTGGTCGAGACGATCTACGACGGCCACAGCTCCCGCCAGCGCGGTGTCGAAGACCAGATGGAGAACGGCGTCTACAGCTTCCAGTACCACCCGGAACTCGGGCGGGATCCGTCAGTCAACGACGGCAAGGGTGCGCTGGACTATGTCCGCTACACCATCAACCTGGCCGAGCGCCGGAACTTCTGGATTCCCAGCCAGCGCGAGCTCTACCAGCGCATGGCGGACTACGAGGACCTGGTCTTCCTGAAGGAGGATGGCGGCCGCCGGCTCACCATCAGCAACCCGACGGAACGCACCATCGAGGCGCTGATGGTCGAGCAGCGCCTGCCGTTCCAGAGCGTCTGGAACGGGGAGGTGGAGATCGTCCATGTCGTAGAGAACGCCTTCGTGACGGTGCCCAGGCTCACGCCGGGCAGCAGCGTCACGCTCCGCTTCTCATCGCAGACCACCGAAGTACCGATTCTGAGGAAGCCCAGCAACAAGGGGCTCGTCGTCCTGGATGCGCGTCACGACCATCAGGCAGCCGAGACGCGGGTGCTGGTCAGCGTCTGCCGCACGCAGCCGCTGGCGGTCGAAGGCATCAACCCCGGCGGCATCTATCAGATTCAGGTGGACGAGGAACCGCCGTTCAACATAATGCCGCGGACCGCGCGCACCATCGCTGCCCTGCTGAGCAAGCAGTCCGCCGCGGCGACCGGTAACGCGCGCCGCACGCAAGTATCGGGCGTCACCCGGTTCCTCGACTTGATGATCCAGGGCGACGAGGACAACTTTGGCGAACGCCGATTGAAAATTCGCGAATTGACCGGCGCCGACGAGCGGCAAGCGCGGGCGGCCATCCTGGCGGCGATTCCGGCTCGTACCGGACGCGTGCTGTAGCCGATCAGGCCGGAGCGGCCCCGAGGTAGGCGGTGCGGATCCGCGGGTCGTCGATGATCTCTTTCGCGGGTCCCGTCATGAACAGCCGGCCCAGTTCCATCACGATGCCGTAATCCGAGATCTCCAGCGCACCGTGGGCGTTCTGCTCGATGACCAGCACCGTCAGGCCGCGTCCGCGCAGGTCGCTGATCGTCTCGAAGACCTGGTCCTGCATGGCAGGAGACAGGCCGAGCGACGGCTCGTCCAGCAGTAGCAGGCGCGGCGCCGCCTCCAGGACCATCGCCGTCTCCAGGATCTGCTGCTCGCCGCCGCTCAGGTTGCCGGCCAGCACGCCCAGCTTCGCGGACAGCATCGGGAACATGGCCAGCACCCTCTCGGCAGCGCCGCCCGCCTCGCCGCGCGGCAAGGTGTAGGCGCCCAACTCCAGGTTCTCGCGGACCGTCATCAGCGGGAAGTTGCAGCGGCCCTGCGGCACGAAGCCGATGCCGAGCTTGAGACGATCGCGCGGCGCCAGGCGCTCGATCGGCTGGCCGAGGTAACGGATGCTGCCGCCGAAGTACTTGTTCAAGCCGTAGATGGCGCGCAGCAGGGTCGACTTGCCGGCGCCGTTCGGCCCGATGATGGTGGTGATCGACCCCGAAGGGATGGAGACCGAGAAATCCACGACGATCGGCTCTTCGTTGTAACCGGCCGAAAGCCGCTCGGTCTGCAGGATCGCCTCGCCGGATCGGGCGGGCGACGCTGCGCGCGCGGGTCCGTTCATGGCGGCTGGCGCCTCAGGCATTGCTTGCCGCCACGCTCTTGCCTTTGGCCTTGCCGAGATAGGCCTCGAGCACCCGCGGATCGCTGCGGATCAGCGCTGGCTCTCCTTCGGCGATCTTCCTCCCCGACTCCAGCACCAGCACCCGGTTGCAGAGGTTCATCACGAAGTCGACGTTGTGCTCGATGATGATCAGCGCGACACCGCCGTCGTTGAGTCTGCGGATGGCGTGCTCGATGTTGCGGATCATCGTCGGGTTCACGCCCGCCACCGGCTCGTCCAGGATGACCAGCTTCGGCCGGGACATCATCGTCGCGGCGATCGCCAGAAGCTTGCGCTGGCCGTAGGACAGCGC
>JACCRJ010000010.1 GCA_013813615.1 Lautropia sp.
TCTGCCACACGATCACCGACAAATCGGTTTACGAACTTGCCGGCGGCGGCAGCATTGGTCGCCGCGTCGACGGTCCCGCGGCGCTGACGCTGAATGTCGGAAAGTTGCTCGCGATGGCCGCCAACTCCCGCGCTTTTTATCCGAACCTGCAGCAATCGTTTCTTGGCATCAGTATCGGCAGAGCGCCGTCGGGACTGGGTCCTGATTCCTCGGAGGCTGAGGTTGATGCGTACTTGAGCAACCCTGCTTACTACCCCGTTGGCACGTTCGACGAAACGCAGGACGGCAATGGAAATCCCGTCAAGAACACGCCTTTGTTCCGCCAGGATCTGGCGGCACCTTACGGCAGCGCGGGCGAGTTCCTGCTTCTCGACGACATCAGCAACGCGTCGTATACGACAAACCTCGATCCGACGACGTTGCTGACTCCGGAGGGCCGGCAGTTCCTGGAGATGAAGGCCGGTCCAGCGGGCAGACAGTTGGCCGAAGAATACGAGAAGATCCTTCGCGACACGGGCGTTTCAGGCTTTCCGTTCGTCCAGGCAACATTGACCGGCAAGGTGGGGGAACCGGCCAGTCCGGTGGGGCGACGAGTAGACAACAAGGCGCTGCTCGACATGAATGCCTATCTTGACAGTCTGCCTGCGCCGCGGGGCGCGAAGGTCGACTCTGCGGCAGCCGCGCGCGGGCGGGAGGCTTTCCGAACGAATTGCACCCAGTGCCACAACGTCGATCAAAGCATTTTCGTGCCCCCGATGCTGTTCGAGATGAAGACCATGTGGCCAGCCTACTTCGGTTTGCCGGCTGGCAAGCGCGGTGATGCCAAGCTAAGCACGATCATGAATTCCTCCGGCACGTTCGATGACAAAATGATCGTAGTAGATGCCAGCGATCGAGGCGAGGTGCGCGGCGTCTCGGTGCCGCTGCTTCTTGACCTGGACCGTACCACCCTCTTCCTTCACGATGCTTCCATCAGATCAATGGATGATCTGCTAGACCCGAGCCGGGGAAAGCGTGCTCCGCATCCTTTTTATCTCGAGGACAAGGTGCAGCGTGACGATGTAGTCACGTGGCTGCGCAGTCTGGATACGGTTTCCTCTGCGCAGACGGACGGAAGCGGCACGCCCCGGTGATGGGAGAGGGACTGAACGCGGGAAAAGCAATTCACTTCGGCCTCGGCCTTGAGGTTTTCTGGGCAGCGGTTTCCTGCCCGGTTGCAGGTGAAGTTTCATCGATTGCCCCCAGGATCAGCGCCACCTGCCGCGCGACGTTTTCCGGCACCGGTTGCTCGCCGGACAGCGCGGCCTGGATGTAGGCGGCAGTGGCAACCGCATCCTGCGCGGCCGGCATCGTCACCGGCCGGCCGATCGGCAGAAGATCACCGGCGGACAGCGTCCGGGTCCGGCCGCCTTCGATCCAGTCCATCTGGACCATGCGCCTGGTGCCGGCAACCGCCTCGCCCTCGCTGCCCCGCATCACCACCGCCCGCGCGCCCAGCCCTTCCATCAGCGCATGCTGAAGCTTGTTGAATTCGGGATGGGTGTAGCTCATCAGGCGTATGCAGTGCTCGACGCCGTAGCGGGCCGAGTCCACCGGCGCGACCAGCTTGGCAAGGGTATGGCCGACATGGCGCACGCCGAGACGCTCACGCAACTTCAGCAGCCTCGCGAACGGCGGGCACAGGACATCGATGGGCACGAAGGCCGGGTTGCCGCGCTCGAGCGAAATCCCCGCTTCCGCGACCGAGCTGGCCGGCGCGTGGCCCATCGCCTGCAGGACCTCACAGGTGGTGACGCGGCTGGGATCCTGCCTCACGCCGTGGATGATGACCTGCACGCCGGCATCGGCCAGAAGCCCCGCGAGCAGCGGCGTCAGGTTCGCCGAACGGCGCGCACCGTTGTAGGAGGGAATCGCGATCACCGGTTTCTGGGGATCGACCGGCACGGGCGACAGCCGGGCCTGAAGCGCGGCGAGCGCGCCGGCGATCTCGTCGACAGACTCGCCCTTCATCCGGAACGCAATCAGCAGCCCGCCCAGCTCCAGCTCCGGTATCGCCTCCTCCAGGATCTCCCCGAAGAGGACCTGCATTTCCGCGCGGGACAGACTCCTCGAGCCGACATTGCCGCGGCCGACCTGCTTGAGGGTGCGGCGGACATCCGCCGGCACGGCGGCCACCGCTGAGTCCACCACAGGGTCCACCGCCGGGTTCAGCGCGTCGGCGGCCCCGGCGGGATACTCCGGTAGCAGTGAAGCGGGTTTCACGGGGGCGGGGGACATGCGCAGACCTTAGCAACTTCTGCGCCTGAACGCGGCCGGGCCGCCGCGCCGCGCCGTGCGCGGACTCCGCACAGTCCCTCAGGTCCTCAGGCGCCCCCGCCCGTGCAGGAGCTTGTGCGCCGCCTCGATGCTGCGCTCGACACTCGCCAGGTTGGGATTCACCGCCAGCGCGCGCTCCCAGTAGCGGATCGCCATGTCCAGATCGTTCAGCCGGAAATAGATGTGGCCGTAGCCGGCTAGCTAGCGAGCCGAAATGATCCGGCAACAGACTCAGCGCGCGCTCGCAGTCGTCCATGGCCCCGGCCAGGTCGCCGGCGATGAAGCGTGCGGTGGCGCGCTTGTTCCAGGCTTCCGCAAAGTTCGGCGAAAGGTCCACGATGCGGGTGAAAGCATCGATGGCCTCCTCGATCTCGCCGCGCCCCATCGCGCCGACGCCGGCCCGGAACAGATGATCGACCCCGGCATTGCCGGAGCGCCCCCAGAGCAGCCAGATCGCCTGCTCCGCCTCGCGACGGACATGGCGGTCGGCATCCTTGAGCAGCGGCATCAGGCGCGCCGCGTCGGCGCGCTTGCCGCTGCGCTTGAGCCTCTCGATGCGCCTCAGGCGCAGTTCCCGCTGCAGCGAACCCTCGTCGGCCGTGGCTAGCCGGGCGCGCGCCCGCGCCGTCGCCGCATTCGCGTCAGGCAACCCCGCCGCCATCGCGGCCAGCGGAAGCTGGCTTGCTGCGGCCAGGGCCGCGCACAGCGGCAACGTCCGAAAGATGCGTCGGGCGGCAGGCAGCAGGCACACGGTCAGGCACTCCACTGATGGTTCGAGACACGACACTACGCCGCGGCAGCGCCCGCATCAAGCGCTGCGCCCTGAAGCAGGCGAACCGCAAAACAACCGTCGGCCGATCTGGCAGCGGCGTCGGCGCGCCCGACAGGCGATCAGGGAACGAGTACCTTGACGAGCCACAGGCTCAGCGCCGGAAACGCCAGCAGCAGCGCCGTACGGATGAAGTCGGATACGATGAAAGGCATGACGCCGAGGTAGGTGTCCCTGATCGGGATGTCGCGGGCGAGCGAATTGATGACGTAGACGTTGAGCCCGACCGGCGGCATGATCAGGCCGATCTCCACCACCATCAGCACCAGGATGCCGAACCAGATGATCTTGTCGGTCGGATTCAGGCCGAACAGCTCGAGACCGGCCACCGTCGGCAGGAAGATCGGCAGCGTCAGCAGGATCATCGAGATTTCGTCCATCACGCAGCCGAGCACGACGTAGAAGATCAGGATGCCGGCGATGACGGCGACCGGCGGCAGGCCGCTGTTCTCGATGATGCCGGACAGGGCGGACGGAAACTGCGACAGCGCGAGCGTCGAGTTCAGGATATCCGCCCCCAGGAACAGCATGAAGATCATGCCTGCGGTCATCGCGGTGTCGTAGAAGCAGGACTTGATGCCCGCCAGGTCCAGTTCGCCGCGGACGATGGCGACGACGAAGGTGGCCGCCGCGCCGACGGCTGCCGCCTCGGTGGGGGTGAACCAGCCGGTGTAGATGCCGCCGAAGACGACCAGGAACACCGCGGCGACCGGCCAGACGTTCTTGAGCGCGACCAGCAGCTCGGCGCGGCTGTGCCTGTGGCTCGGCGGTCCCTCGTTCGGGTGAAAGCGCACGTAGACAGCGATGGCGAGGCAGTAGCCGAGTGTCGCGATCAGCCCCGGGATCAGTGCCGCCGCAAACAGCTTGGCGATGTTCTGCTCCGCAAGAATGGCATACAGGACCAGGATCACCGACGGGGGAATCATGATGCCGAGCGTGCCGCCGGCCGCCAGCGCGCCGGTGGAGAGGCGCCCCGAGTAGTTCATCGCACGCATCTCGGGCAAGGCGACCTTGGCCATGGTGGCCGCGGTCGCAACCGACGAGCCGCAGATCGATCCGAATGCGGCGCACGCCAGCACGGCCGCCATCGCGAGGCCACCGCGCAGGTGCCCGATCAGCGCGTTGCCGGCGAGAAACAGGCTGCGGGAGAGACCGCCTTGCGACGCGAAGGCACCCATCAGCAGGAACAGCGGGATGACCGTCAGGTCGTAGTTGGCCAGGCGCGCGAACGCCAGCCCTTTCAGCGCGTTGAGGAGCGACGGCCAGCCGCTGAGAAAGACATAACCGACGACGCCCGGCACCATCATCGCCATGGCGATCGGCACGCGCAACGCCATCAGCAGCAGCATGCCGCCGAACAGCAGCAGCGCGATCGTGACGCCTGTCAACTTTCCATCCTGACGCTTCGCGTCATCCCGCCGGGCGGGAACGAGCGCATCAGATGTCCCGGAGCCGGAAGTGACGGCTGGCCACGTACAAAGCGGACAGGGAGGCGAGGGCGAAGGACGGCACCATCAGCCCGTAGCCGATCCACGTCGGCAGCTCCATGATCATGCTGGTTTCGTTGTTCATCCGGGCGTCCATGGCACCAATCGCCGTTCGCCAGGCCAGCAGCGCCATCATCACGGCGACGACGCTGGCGCCCACGCCGTCGAGGCGCTTGCGGGTGGCGTGTCTGACGCCAATGGTGAAGAAGTCCACGATGATGTGGCCGTTGCGCATCTGGCACATCGGAAAGCAGGCGGCGATTGCGACTCCGCAGCCCATCTGCACCAGTTCCCAGTCGCCCATGATCGGGCTGCCCATCAGATTGCGCATCACGATGC
>JACCRJ010000012.1 GCA_013813615.1 Lautropia sp.
GCGTTGGTCGCGTTCGGATCAGAGGCCGCGAGGCTGCCGAACACGGCGGCGGCCGGGTTGCGCCACATCCTCGACCTCGGTGACCGCAGCGCACCTGCGCCCGCCGACGTCGCGCCATGAGCGAAACCAGATGAAATCGATCGCCGATCTCCGCAAGAGCTACGAACTCGGGGAGCTGAACGAAGAAAAAGCCCCGCAGAACCCGCTCGAGCTGTTTGGCGAGTGGCTCGAGGAGGCGCTCGCCCGGAAGCTGCCGGAGCCGTCGGCGATGACGGTGGCGACGGCCGGCGCAGACGGCCGCCCGTCCACCCGCATCGTGCTGCTCAAGGGTTATGACATCGGCGGGCTCGTCTGGTACACCAACTATCTCAGCCGCAAGGGGCGCCAGCTCGCGGCTAACCCGGCGGCCGCATTGCAGTTTCACTGGGTCGAACTGGAGCGGGTGGTGCGGATCGAAGGGCTGGTGCAGAAGGTTTCCGAAGCCGAGTCGGACGCGTACTACCAGTCCCGGCCGCTGGCGTCGCGAATCGGCGCATGGGCATCCGAGCAGAGCAGCGTCATCAGTGGCCGCGGTGTGCTGATCGCGCGGGCGGCCGAATACGGCCTGAAGTTCGGATTGAACCCCCCGCGGCCGCCGCACTGGGGCGGCTATCGTCTGGTACCGGATCGGTGGGAGTTCTGGCAGGGTCGCCCATCGCGCCTGCACGACCGGCTTGCCTACCGGCACGCAAGCGCGGGGCACGCCGACGCGACGGGATGGATGCGGGAGCGCCTCTCTCCCTAGCTCCGGCCGGGGGGCTGCGCCGATCACCGCAGGCTTAGTGGAACTGCGTGCTCGCCGGCTCGGTGTCTTCCGGCATCTCCACGTGCACCACTTCGTCCGAAGGGCTCGGATAGAGCGGTGCGCCGCAATCTTCGCAGAATTCCGGCTCGGTCACTTCCGACCAGACGGCAATCTCCTGCACGCCGACCTCTCGCAGGGTTTCCTTGATGCGCTCGAGCGGCGTCGGCTCGTCGGTCTCGGACTCGGCGCCAAGCAGCGGCCAGACCACGCCCTGCGCCACCTCGTCGGCGTCGCCGACCGACAGGCCGATGCGGTACTCGTCGATGCGCTCGGCGCCGAAGGCACCGATGGTCGCCTTGATCTGGCTGGCGTCGATGGCGAGCGCATGGTTGAGGAAGTGCACCGCCGCCTTGATGCCGTAGGCGCGCACGCGACGGTCCGATTCCCGAAGGTTGATATGGTACGCATCCGGCAGCAGGCATTCGAAGCCGCAGCCCGGCAGCAGCGGCTCCAGCAATGGCCGCGCATGCTCGACCCACTGCTCGAGGCACAGCACGCGCGCAGCGTGCGACGGGCCCTGCAGCTGCCAGCGGAACAGCGGCTTGAGCGGATCATCCACCGACACCACCGCCAGCAGGAAGCGCGTATCCGCCAGCATCTCCGCACTTTCAGGCATGTTCTTGAAATCGATGCGTGGAATGCCGTCCGTCACCGCTGCCGCCGTCAGCTTGCGCGTGAGCTTGCGCATGTCCGAGAACTCCCGCGGCAACTGGTCGAGGCTGTACAGCCACGGCACCATCCGGAAGACGACGCTCGGAGCGAGGATCAGCTCCTGCCAGGTGCGCGACAGCGCCTGCGCCACCTGCGGCGTAACGGCGCCGGACGGGATGGCAAACCGCGTCCAGGCAACCAGCGGCGCGGTGAGCAGCAACCCGTTGTGTGCCGTGCGCGGCGAGCCGTTGGTGGCGGCGGGTACAACGGGATCCAGCACGACGGTTTCCGCCGCATGCTCCACCGCTTCGACCAGTGCGCCGTAGGCCTCGCCATCGGTCTGGTTCAGCCTCTCGAGCGCAGTGGTAATGGTGGCGGAATGCGCGGCATCCAGCGCGCGGTCAAGGACCCGCGTGAGCTGATGCTCCCAGAAACGATCCTCGGACCTGCTGCCGGAATTGGCGAGGCCGAGCGAGGCGGCAACCATGGCGTCCGCATCCGGGGAAAGCTGTGTCGTGCGGTCGCGGGAGCGACGCGAAATGCGGAGTTCTTTGCTGGACATAAATGCCAGTGTAACGGAATCCGATCGGGCGAAGATGCCGCCGGCGCAGGCCGGGGAACCACCGCTTTCAAGCTGGCAGGGAGGCCGGGACCGAGGTCGGAACAGGGGCTGAAACAGTGGCAGAGACCGCGCTTGGAGGGGGCGCTGCCGTCGCGCCTTCCTGCTCCGCCGCCGGCGTATCCCAGCGGCTCCAGAGCGGTGCCTTGCCCGAGTGACGCGCGAGCAGTTGCAGCAATGCCGCATGCGCCTGCAGTTCCTCGACGCTCGCCGGCAGTACGACCAGATCGGCCGGCGGCCAGTCCTCGTCGCCCGGCATCTCGTGGCGCAGCGCCGCGCCCGACTGAAGTGCGATCTCGAAGGTCCCCTGGCCTCGGGTCAGGCCGAGGTACACCTCGGCGAGGAGTTCCGCGTCCAGCAGCGCGCCGTGCACCTTGCGGTGCGCGTTGGGCACCATCAGGCGTTCACACAGCGCGTCAAGGTTGTTGCGCTTGCCGGGAAACTGCTCCTTGGCGAGCGCCAGCGTGTCGACGATGCTGCAGCAGCAATCGCGAAAGAGGCCGCGTCCCAACCGGGAGAGCTCGGCATCCAGGAACCCGATATCGAACGCCGCGTTGTGGATGATGATTTCGGCGCCTTGGCAGAACGCCAGGAATTCCTCGGCGATGTCCGAAAAGCGCGGCTTGCCGCGCAAGTCCTCCAGCGCCAGCCCGTGGACCTGCGGCGCAGCGGCATCGATCTCCCGCTCCGGATTCAGGTAGAAGTGCAGATTGCGCCGGGTCAGCCGCCGCTCCACCACCTCCACGCAACCGATCTCGATGATCCGATGACCATTCTCGTACTCCAGCCCTGTCGTCTCGGTATCAAGCGTGATCTGTCTCATCCTGCCTGCGCACTCCGCATCATTCAAGCGGCAAAGTATAGTCGGCGGCACCTCGTTGCATCGCTGCGGGCGGCTCCATCGCCGCCACCGGCCCTACCGCCCTGGCGGCGCGCAGGGCTGCGGTGGCCAACCGGTCCGCCTGCTCGTTGTGATGGTCCCCGTTGTGCCCGCGCACCCAGCGCGTGGTCACCTTGCGCTTGTCCGCCGCCGCAAACAACTTCTTCCAGAGCGCCAGATTGGCGACCGGCTCCCCTTTCGAGTTGCGGTAGCCCTTGCGTTCCCAGCCTTTGCGCCACTCGGTCAGTCCCTTGAGGACGTACTGGCTGTCCGACACCAGTTCCACCGCTGTGCCTTCGGGCGTGCGCGTCAGGCCTTCGATGGCGGCGGTGATCTCCGCGATCTGGTTGGTGCCGCGGCCGATGAAACCGCTGTGGGCGGCGACTTCCCCGCCGTCCGGCGCAATCACCACCGCTCCCCAGGCGGCCGGGCCGGGGTTGCTGGGGGCGCACGCGCCATCGGTATAGGCAACCCACTTCGTCATGCGGATCCTTGAATGTGAATGAAAACGGTGCGAAGTGTCAAAGCCCGACTGCTTGATTTTCCTTGAGTGGAGGGCGCGCATGGATTGTAATTACCTCGTTCCCGGCGGCTCCCCACCCACCTGGCCTTTCCCTATGCTCGAACAGCACTTCACCCGGTACCTCGAAGGTCTGAAGCGGGAACACCACATTCCGCTCTCGTTGGAACTATGGAACGGCGCAACGGTCGACCTGGTCGACCTGCCCCGCGTAAGACTCAAGGTCAAGTCCGCGGCCGCGGCCAGGCTGCTGATGAAGCCGAGCCTCGGCAACCTCGCGCAAGCCTACATCGAAGGCGCTATAGAGGTCGACGGTCCGATCGCCGACGTGGTCGGCATTGCGGACCAGCTCGCCGGCACCGGCGGCGACCGCAGCGCTGAGAAACGCCACGGGTTGCCGCAGTGGCTGGGGCGACACACCCGAAGCTCCGATCGCAAGGCCATCCAGTACCACTACGACGTTTCCAACGAATTCTATTCGCACTGGCTGGATCCGCGGATGGTCTATTCCTGCGCCTACTTTCGCACCGGCACGGAAGACCTTGCCACCGCACAGACGGCAAAGATCGACCTCATCTGCCGCAAGCTCAAGCTGCTTCCGGAGGAGCGGCTGCTGGACATCGGTTGCGGCTGGGGGGCGATGGTGATCCATGCCGCCAGTCACTACGGCGTGCGTGCGGTCGGCATCACCCTGTCGGATCAGCAGTTCGAACTCGCCCGCGAGCGCGTGCGGGCCGCCGGTCTGCAGGACCATGTGGAAATCCGCCTGCAGGACTACCGTGACGTCAACGACGGACCCTACGACAAGATCAGTTCCATAGGCATGTTCGAGCATGTCGGCCTGAAGAACCTGCAGGCCTACTTCCGTATCATCCATAACCTGCTCCGGG
>JACCRJ010000017.1 GCA_013813615.1 Lautropia sp.
CCGATCTGCTCGAGCGCCCGGATCGACGACGGCACGCCGTCCAGCTGTCGGCCGCCGTGGTTGGACACGACGATGCCATCCGCCCCCTGCGCGACCGCCTCGAGCGCGTCCTCCACCGAAAGGATGCCCTTGATCAGGAGCGGGCCCTTCCAGCGGTCCCTCAGCCAGCCGACGATCTGCCAGTCCAGGCCCGGATCGAGTTGGCTGTTCATCAGCGCGGCATGCGAGGTCGCGCCGGTGCCGGCCAGCGCCTCGGCGAAATTGCGCATCGCCGGCACGCCGTGGCGCCATATGTCCAGGCACCAGCGAGGATGCCACGCAAAGTCCAGGATGCTGGCCGGCGTGAGGGAGAGCGGAGTGGTGAATCCGTTGCGCACGTCCCGCCGGCGCTTGCCGACCACCGGCACATCCACCGTGAGCACCAGCGCTTCATAGGCGGCCGCCTGGGCGCGTGCGATCAGCCGTTCGGTGATGGTGCGATCCCGAAACACATAGAGCTGGAACCAGCGCCGCCCGCCGCCGGTGGCAGCGACCTCTTCCAGGGTGCTGCCGGAACTGGTGCTCAACACGAACGGAATCCCGGCCGCCGCCGCTTCCCTCGCAAGGATCAGGTCCGCATCCGGGCAGGTCAGGTTGGCGAGACCGGTCGGTCCGATCAACAGCGGCGCCGCTGCGGTTGAACCGAGGATCCGGCTCTCGAGGGTGGTGGCGGCGACACCGGCCAGGACGCGCTGCTTCAGTCGGATCGCGTCGAAGTCCGCCGCGTTGGCAAGCAGCGTGCATTCGTCGTCGGCGGCACCGTCGATGAAGTCGAAGACGGCGCGCGGCAGCCGGCGCCTGGCCAGCAGGCGAAGGTCGGTAACGGTGACGGCGTGGCTTAGGTTCATGGCATTCCCGGACGGTGGGGGGTCGCTAGCGGGCCGTTCCCATCAGCAGGTCCGGCAGTTCGGTCACCAGCGAAGGGAACACGGTGATCAGCACGGACACCAGGCGGCTGCTGCTGTTGCAACGCTGTACGATATCAGGCCATACAACAATGGTTGCGATGCAGGACAGGGAATCTTCCGTGGCAGGCGGGCCAGGAGCGCCTGCTGTCCAAGGCTCCGTAACCCCGCCCGCAACCCAGACGGCTCACCGCGGATTCACCCATCGATCGCATGCAGATTCCAGAGACACGCCCATGAAAGTCACCGACATCGAGACCGTCCGCCTCGACTCCTTTCCGAACATCCTCTGGGTGCGGGTGCATACCGACGAAGGCATCGTCGGCCTGGGCGAGACTTTCTACGGTACCCAGGCGGCCGAAGGCCACATCCATCAGACGGTCGCGCCGTACCTCATCGGCAAGGATCCGCGCAACATCGAGCGTCACCAGGCGCACCTCACCGGTTACCTCGGCTTCGGCGGCAGCGGCGCTGAAGTCCGGGGCCGCTCCGCCATCGACATTGCGCTCTGGGACATCCTCGGCAAGTCGGTCGGCCTGCCGCTGTGCGACCTGCTGGGCGGCAGGGTCCGGGATTCGGTCAAGGCCTACAACACCTGCGCCGGTTACAGCTATGTGCAGACCCGGCCGACTCAGGGCACCGCCAATTTCGGACTGGACGCGAAGCGGGGTCAATACGAGGATCTTCAGGGGTTCCTCACCCGCGCCGATGCGGTCGCGGAGAGCCTGCTGGAGATGGGCATCACCGCGATGAAGATCTGGCCGTTCGACTATGCGGCGGAGAAGTCCGGTGGCCAGTTCATCTCCAGTGAGGACCTGAAGAAAGGCCTGGAGCCTTTCGAGAGGATCCGCAAGGCGGTCGGCGACCGGATGGACATCATGGCGGAGCTCCATTCCCTGTGGAACCGGCCGATGGCGACCCGCATCGCCCGGGAACTCGAGCAGTTCAAGCCGCTGTGGGTCGAAGATCCGGTCATGATGGACCACATGGGCTCGATCGGCGAAGTGGCGCGCTCGACCCGCTCGCCGATCGCCGTCGGCGAGACGCGGGGGCTGATGGCGGACTACCGCTACCTGCTCGAGCTGAACGCGCTCAGCCTGCTGATCATGGACATGTCCTGGTGCGGCGGTGTCTCGGAAGCCCGCAAGATCGCGGGCATGGCCTCCACTTATCACACGCCGGTCGCCTTTCACGACTGCTCCGGCCCGGTAGTGCTGACCGTCTCGACCCATCTTGCGTTGCACACCCAGAACTGCTTCGTGCAGGAGATGGTGCGCGCCTTCTACTACGGCTGGTACGGCGAGGTGGTGGAAGGTCTGCCGACGCTGGAGAATGGCCGCCTCAGCGTATCGGATGCGCCGGGCACCGGCGTCGAGTTGCGGGCGGATGTCCTGAAGCGGACCGACTGCCGCCGCCGGTCCACCGCCCAGGCTGATGTCTGAGCCGGCTTCCGGGACTTTCCACGAATCAGAGAGGGCTGCCGTGCAAGAGTCGACATCCGGCGCAACCGCACTGAAGGTCGTGCTCTACGGCGACATCATCCTGCCGAATGAATACCGGCTGCGCGACAAGTCGGACTTCCCGATCGGCGTGACCGGCGTGTCCGACGACGCCTCCGACGCGGCAAAAGAGGCCGCCCTGGTCGGCGCCGACGCGGTGGTCTGCGTCCGGTTCGACCATCCGTCGAAGCATGCGCCGCGCCTGCGGCTGGTCCAGCTGCAGGCTGCCGGCTACGACCGCATCGACTTCGACTGCGTTCCGGACCGGGCGGCGGTCTGCAACGCCTTCGGCCACACCCGCGCCATCGCCGAATACGCGCTGATGACGATGCTGATGTGGACCCACCGATGGAAGCCGGTGGAGGACAGCTTTCGAGCCGGCTCCTGGGAGTACAGCGGCGCGATGTACGGGCCGCTTCGCGACGAGCTCAACAGCCGAACCGTCGGCATCCTCGGCTTCGGCCAGATGGGCCGGGAGATCGCGGCCGGTTGCCGCGCCCTCGGCATCCGCGTCGTCGCCTGCGCCCGCCGGCCTGCAGCGCCCGACGAGGTGGATGCGTCGTACCCGCTCGAACGGCTCGACGACTTCCTTGCCGGATGCGACTTCGTCGTCGTCTGCATCGCCCACGTTGCCCAGACCGAGGGCATGATCGACAGGGGCCGCCTCGCCCGCATGAAGCGCGGCGCCGTGCTGATCAACGTCGCGCGCGGTCCGGTCGTGGTGGAGCAGGACCTCTACGATGCGCTCACCACCGGTGTCATCGCCGGCGCGGTGATCGACGTCTGGTGGCAGTATCCGGACCGCAGCGATCCGCGGCGGCGCGGCTCGCGCCTTCCATTCCATGAACTTGAGAACGTTTTCATGACGCCGCATTCCTCCGGCTGGACCGAGCAGATGATGGACCGGCGCTGGGACATGATCGTCGCCAACCTGCGTGCGCTGTGGCGCGGGGAGCGGCTGCAGAACGTCGTTCGCGAGCCGGGAGCGCGGTAGGTCTCCTCGTCACAGGAAGGCGCCGGGACGATCCGCCCCGCAGTTCCAGCACTGGTCGAAAGGCCCCTCCACCAGTTCGCCGCACCCCGGGCAATGCCAGCGCCGGTGCGGCAGGTTTTGCAGGTCCTCCAGGACCTGCCGGGCGCTGGTGTAGCGGTCCTCATTCATGATCCAGATCTCCGGAAGCGCCTGGTCGACCGGAATCTCGCCGGCGATGCCGCCGGCAAACTCCCGCTGCACCGACACGTCGAAGCCCGCGGCGCGCAGTTGCGCAGTCCACAGGTGCGCAAGGGCGGTATTCGGAGCCTGCACGAGACGTTTCATCGGTGATGCCGGAGATATCCGCTGAGCCCCGCG
>JACCRJ010000023.1 GCA_013813615.1 Lautropia sp.
CAACATCCTCGCGGGTTACCTGAGGCGAAAGTCGCTTACCTTCGATCAGGCGTGCAGCCTGCAGCGTGAGGCTGAGAGCCTGCTCGAGGGATCGGAGTTCGAAGTCGAATCGCTGACCGTGCTCCAACTCGTCAGGGACAGCGACTGCTCAGCGTATGACTGCGAGTTCGTCGCCCTGGCGATCCAGCTGGATACCCGGCTTGTCACGATGGATGGCAAACTGCTGCGCGCATTCCCGGAACGCGCCCGGTCGCTCGCCTGATCGCTTCGCCCTTTCGCAGCCTTGCGGGCTACTAAAACCCGCTGATGAAGTCCTTCCAGGAGGACACCGCCCAGGGCGCGGTCCTCGTATTTTCGCGCCGACTCTCTCCAGACGATCGCGGCAACTCGGTGACCTCGCCCACACCTCCCGGCCATCTTGCTGGACGATGCGATATGCATTTCATGCTTGGCCCGCGTCCGCGCGCATAGGATCGAAAAACCACGATCACGATCCGCTTCGTGTCAGAGCTCGTCGAAGGGTTTGTCCGTCCGCGGGGCATGCGGCAATTCACGGTCCAGCGACAGCCGGTATTGCACGCAACCCCGGATGAAGATCGGCCAGGTCGGCACGGTGGGCAGCGGATCGGATTTCTCCGGCAGCAACCCCCACAGGTCAGGGTGATGCCAGCACAGCTCGTGCTCGCTGGCATCACGATGCGCGCGAATCGCGTCGCGGAGTTTCCGGACTTCATCCCGCAACGCTGGCGTCGACATGGTGATCAGATCTTCGTCCATCCGGGTCTCCTTCGCTGCCTGCAAACGACTTCGGGGCCTATGTAGATTATCCGTCGGTCAGCGCGTGAGCTTGCTGCGCGGCGCCGTATCGTTTGCTATCAGCAGTTCCACCGCAGAGCGCCGCAGCAGCCGGGCCAGGTTCGGCGGCAGTGCCTGGTCGGTCACTATTGCCGACACCTCGGTGATGGCGCCGAGGCGCACCGCAGCGGTCCGGCCGAACTTGCTGTGGTCGATGACGAGCACGCTTTGCCTGGCACGTTGCATCATTGCCCTGACCACCGCAACCTCGCCTTCGTGGTACTCGAGCAGGCTGCCATCCTGGTCGATACCGCCGACACTGAAAAGGCAGGCGTCGACGCGGTACTGGTCCAGCGCAGCAACCGTGATCGTGCCGCTGACACCGAGGTTGCGGCCCTCCAATCGGCCGCCGAGCAGGATCACCTCGGTATCGGGGTGGACGAGCAGCGCCTGCGCCGCCTCCAGGCTGTTGGTGATGACCTTGAGTCCCTTGCGGATACGCAGCGCATGCGCCAACGCCAGCGTGGTGGTGCCAAGGGAGAGGAAGAGCGAGCATCCGTCCGGAAGCCATTGCGCCAGCCGCTGTGCGATCGCGGCCTTCTCCCGCGCGCGGTCAGTGCGGCGCTGTTCGTACCGGGTGTTGCGCACGCTCGACTGAATCGACGCGCCACCGTGATGCCGGACCAGCCTCCCGTCTTCGGCGAGCCGGTTCAGGTCACGGCGAATGGTCTGCGGTGTGACCTGGAAATGCTTTGCCAAGCCGTCGATCGCAAGGTATCCCGAGCCCTTGACGAGTGCCAGGATCTGCTGGTGGCGCTCGTCGACACTCATCAGGCAGCCGGATACCGGGCTGTGAATTCCGGACCGTCGCCGGCGAGCACCGGGCCACCCTGCCAGGCCGGGTGCCGCTGCCAGGGGACAGCCAGTTCGTCGGTCAAGCCGTTGAGATCTTCCACGTAGCGCACGGCCCTGCCGGCCAGTTCCTGCTCCATCGCCGGCAGATCCGGAAAATGCGCAAAGGCGTCATGCCAGATGGCGCGGCCGCACAGATAGCCGCTCGCGCCGGCACGATAGGCATAGCTGACGGACTTCTTGAAATCCGCCGGTCCCGCACCGGCGCTGAGCAGCACCCACGGCCGCGTCGTCAGGATGCCCAACTGATCGTAGGCGCGCTGGACGGCGGCGGCACCGGGGCCGTGAGGATCCGGCACATCGCGCAGCGCCGCCGGCGGCTCCAGTTTGTAGATGTCGACGCCGAAGCCAGGATCGGCGAAGTCGCGCATGGACTCGACAACCAGTCGACTGCGGTTGGAGGCAAGAAATCCCGGCGAATCCGACGACAAGGGGTAGACCAGTAATTCGAGCAGCATGACGATATCGTGGGCAGCGCACTCCGCACCGATGCGCCGCACGAGAGCCTGCTGGTGCTCCCGAACCGCCGCAGCCGAGTCCGGGCGATACCACACCAGCAATTTGACAGCGT
>JACCRJ010000237.1 GCA_013813615.1 Lautropia sp.
CGCGTCGACGGCAGGCGCCGGCCGCGCTTCGGCAACACGTGACGGCCGCGCTTCGGCAACCGGCAGCGCGGCTTCGATACGATCCCAGACCTGTTCCGAAGGTTCCACCGGGGGCACCTTGCGGACGAGGCCGAGCAGGTGGTCCTGCCAGAAACCGACGTCGGCCCGCAGTTCATGGTCGGCAGCCAGCTTGGCGACGATTGCCTCACGCTCCGCATCCGCCAGGGTACCGAGGACGAACTCCGCGCAGGCGATGGAGCGTTCTTCCCGGTCGTCGAGGTTCACGACAAGCACTCCTTCAGCGAGACCAGCCCCCGTCGGACCCAGGATTTGATCGTACCGAGGGGCGCGTCGAGCCGCTTCGCGATCTGCTCATGGGTATAGCCCTCAACGAAGGCCTGGATGATGCATTCCCGCTTCTGGGGCTCCAGCAGCTCCAGGCACCGTTCGAGTTCGCCCGCATCCATGTCCGGCGCGTCATCCGCAAGCTGGCGATGGTCGGCCAGGTTGTCGATGTCCTCGACAGCGAGGGTGGCGTTGTGGCCGCTCTTGCGCACTTCCTGCAGCGCGCGGTGCCGCACCACCGTGTAGATCCAGCCCCGGCCAGAGCCCCGCGAGGCATCGAAGGTGGCGGCGGACCGCCAGATCTGCAGGAACGCGTCCTGCAGCACCTCCTCGGCGACGGGGCGGTCGCGAACGATCCGCAGCGCCACGCCCATCAGCCACCGCGCCTCGCGATCGTAAAGGGCGCGCAAGGCCTTGCGGTCGCCTGCCGCGCAGGCGGCCAGGCTGGTCTCGTAGTCGAATGTCGTTCCTGCCACTGCCATATTCTGCGCCCCATGGAATGCGCCGGTTCCTGCCGATCCTGCGTGTCATCGTCATCTATCAGTAGTAGAGATCGCGCCGGCTTGGATGCACGCAGAGGATTCCACCTGCACCCCTGCCCGGTGTCGACGTGCATGCGGCGGCTGCCGAAAGCTGCCGGTCGCTGCCGGATTCTAGCCGGCACGCCTGCGCAGCGGCTCGCTGCCGCCTCTGCGGCCGCCGCGCAGACTTCTAGGGTGCTACCGCGGGGCGCGATGACCGCCGCAGCCATTGCAGCAGCAGCACCAGAGCCACCAGCCCGAAGCCGGCGACGTCGGCAAACCCGCTCGGGTAGACCAGCATCAGCCCCGCGGCAGTAAGCGCCAGCCGCTCGAGCGGCGGTGTGCGCTTGAACAGCCAGCCCTGGCAGGCCCCGGCCAAGGCGGAAATCCCGACGGCAGCCGTCAAGGCCACCAGCGCGATCGAGCTCCAGTCGGCAGTTTCGAGCTTGTCGATCGAACCCATCAGCAGGAGGCCGTGACCGGCGGGATCCAGGACGAACATGAACGGCAGCAGGAAAGCCGGCATCGTGTACTTCCAACTCTGCAACGTCGTCTTGTACGGATCGCCGCCGGTGATCGCAGCGGCGGCAAACGGCGACAGCGCGGTGGGCGGCGACACCTCCGACAGCACCGCGTAGTAGAAGATGAACATGTGCGCGGCGAAATCGGGCACGCCGAGCTTGATCAGGGCCGGCGCCGCGATCACGGCGCAGATGATGTAGGAGGCCGTCACCGGCACTGCCAGGCCGACGATCCAGACGATCAGCGAGGTATAGATGGCCGTCAGCAGCAGCGAGCCGCCTGCATAAGCCAGGATGATCGATGAGAACTTCAGGCCCAGCCCGGTCAGGGTGACAACGCCCACGATCATGCCGGCGCCGGCGCAGGTCGTGCCGACGTTGAGCATGCCGATCGAGCCGCCGGCCAGGGCACGGGTGAGTCGGGAATCGCGCAGTTCCCTCCAGAAGCCGGTCGGGCTGCTCAACAGGTCGCGTGGCAACAGCGCGCAATCCCGGTGCAGGAAGCTGGTGGCTATCGCCAGCATCGTTGCCCAGAACACCGACAGCACCGGCGAGAAACCCATCAGCATGAAGACGACGATGGAGACCAGCGACGCGAAATGGAACCAGTACTCGCGAGTGAGTTCCCAGACGCCGGCGATCTTCTCGAACTTGATGTCCGCCATGCCGTATTTGCGGGCGTCGATCTCGACCATCAGGAACAGCGCCAGGTAGAAGAGCAGCGTCGGTATCACCGCCATCAGGAGCACGTCGAGATACGAGATCTTCAGGTACTCCGCGATCAGAAAGGCGGCCGCGCCCAGCACCGGCGGCGAGATGATGGCGCCCAGCCCGCCGGCAGCCAGCAAGCCACCGGCAGCATTCTTCTCGTAGCCGACCCGCGAGAGCATCGGGTAGGCCACCGATCCGAGCGTCACCGTGGTCGCCACGCCGGAGCCGGACGGGCCGCCCAGCAGGAAGGACGCAAGCACGACGGTGCGTCCGGCGCCGGTCGGCTTGCCGCCCATCGCGGAGAAGGAGAAGTCGATGAAGAACTTGCCGGCGTTGGAATACTGCAGCACGGCGCCGAAGATGGTGAACAGGATGATCAGCGAGGAGGACACGTCCACCGCGGCGCCGAAAATGCCCTCCAGCGTCATGTACATGTGCCCGACGATACGGCCGGGGTCGTAGCCCTTGTGCGTCCAAGGCGACGGCAGCCAGGGCCCGGCCAGCGCATAGACCAGGAACAGCACCGTGACGAACGGCATGATCCAGCCGTTGGCCCGGCGCATGCCCTCCAGCACGAGGACCATCAGGGTGAGGCCCAGCGCGATGTCGGACGGGTTGGGCAGCGTGTTGCGGTCAAAGAAATCGTCGCCGCCGTTCAGCATGTAGGCGACCACCGCGATGGATGCGAAGGCCATCAACCAGTCCCACCACATCACGCGGTGACGGTAGCGCCTGGCGATGGGAAAGAGCAGGAACGACAGGAACAGCACCCACGCGACGTGTACCGCGCGCAGCGTGTGCGTGGGCACGATGGAATAGGCGCTGTACAGGTGGAACAGCGACATCGCGACCGCGGTGAGCGTTGCGAACAGGCCGAGGAAGCCGGGCAGTTTGTTGGCCGCGCCTTCCTCTTCCTCAATGTAGGCCTCGGCCTTGCGGAGCGCCGCGTCGTCGACAGCCGTGATGTCTGCTACCGAAGCGGCAGGCCCTGGCGGGACTGCACTCACTGAAGCTTGACGCCTTTCTCAGCGAAGTACTTGACTGCGCCCGGATGATAGGGCACCGGCGTGGCCGAGGCCTTCTGGTTCTCGAGCTTGAAGTTCTCTGCTTCCTTGTGCACCGCGATCAGGTCACTGCGTTTTTCGAAGGCGGTTTTCACGATATCGTAGGCAGTCTTCTCGTCCATGGTCTCATGGGCGACGAGGATGTTCCAGACAGTGGCCTGCTTGTTGTCCGTCTGCATTCCCTTGTAGACGCTCTTGGGAATGGTGTCCTCGACATAGAGCTTGCCGTACTTCTCGTTCATCTTCGACACGACGTCCCCGTGGTCCACCATCTTCAGGGTGGTGCCGGGGGTGTTGGCGAGATCGGTGACCGCAGCCGTGGGCAGTCCCCCGACCCAGAAGAACGCGTCGATCTTGCGGTCCTTCACGGCGTTGACCGACTCCGCGACGCCAAGCCGCTCACGCTTCAAGTCCTTGTCCTTGTCCAGGCCTGCGGCTTCGATGACGCGAAAGGCCATCACTTCCGTGGCGCTCCCGGGCGAGCCGGTGGAGACCCGCTTGCCCTTGAGGTCGGACATCTTCGAGATGCCGGTGCCTTCGATGGTCACCACGTGCATCCGGTTGGGATAGAGCACCATCAGCGTCTTGAGCGGAACCTTGGTACCTTTGAACTTGTCTTCGCCCTTCAGGGCATCTTGCGCCGCGTCGGCCATGCTGAAGCCGATGTAGGGCTTGCCGGACGCAATCAGCTTGAGGTTGTCGACAGAGCCGCCGGTGACTTCTGCGGTAGCCTGCATTCCCGGCACGGCCTGCGACAGCAGTGCCGCCAGTCCGCCTCCCATCGGGTAGTAGACGCCGCCGGTGCCGCCGGTGGCGATGGAGAGGTTCTGGGCGATGGCTGCGCCCGACAGCCCGGCCAGCGTGGCGGACAACATGAGGGCCAGAAAACGGGATCTGCGCATGGGATGGCTCCTGGGATTCATTGAACTTGCGCCCATGTGAGTGGATCAGCCCCGGGACGGCGGACGCATGCTTGATTCTCGACCGATGTTGCTTCTTGCCGCCGAAAGCGGCGAAGGCCGCATCGTGCGACCTCCGCAAATCTTGGCACGCCCGAAGGATGCCACAAATTGGGGCTTTCCCGATTCGCCGCGCTCAGTTCGGCTTCATCTGGTCGGTGCGCCTGATGATCTCCGCCATCTTGCGGTCGTCCTCGTCGACCGGGGTTGCACTGGCCGTGCCGGTTG
>JACCRJ010000036.1 GCA_013813615.1 Lautropia sp.
ACGACGTTCGGCGGCAACCCGCTCGCGATGCGCGCCGCCCTGACCACGATCGAAGTGATGGAGGAGGATCAGCTGCTGCGCAATGCCGAGCGCCGCGGCGCGCAGTTGCGTGAACTGCTGACCGCAGCGCTGACAGGCGTGCCAGGCTACCTGGAACTGCGCGGCAAGGGGCTGATGCTCGGCATCGCGCTGGACCGCCCGTGCGGCGTGCTGGTCGGGCAGGCGCTGGAAGCCGGCCTCGTGCTCAACGTCACCGCTGATACGGTCGTGCGGCTCCTGCCGCCGCTCATTTTCACCGAGGAGGACGTCCAGGAACTGACCTCGACCCTGGTGCCGTTGATCAGGACGTTCCTGAGTTCGAGCGCGCGGCCCTGAGCGGCGGGAAGACTTCGGGAAGATGTAGAGCAGATGCCGATCAAGCATTTCCTGCGTTTCGATGATTTCAGCCGCGAGGAGCTGGACTACCTGTTCTCGCGCGCCCGCTTTATCAAGGACCGGTTCAAGCGGTACCAGGCCTATCATCCCCTGGCCGACCGCACGCTGGTCATGATCTTCGAGAAGGCCTCCACCAGGACCCGCCTGTCGTTCGAGGCGGGCATGCACCAGCTGGGCGGTGCCGCCATCTACCTGAACACCCGTGATTCGCAACTGGGCCGGGGCGAGCCGGTGGAAGACGCCGCGCAGGTCATCTCGCGGATGTGCGACGCGGTGATGATCCGCACCTTCGAGCAGACGATCGTGGAGCGGTTCGCTTCCCACTCCCGGGTGCCGGTCATCAACGGGCTCACCAACGAATACCACCCGTGCCAGGTGCTGGCGGACATCTTCACCTTCATCGAGCATCGCGGCTCCATACAGGGAAGGACGGTGGCTTGGGTGGGCGATGCCAACAACATGAGCTACACCTGGATCCAGGCGGCGCGACTGCTGGATTTCAAGGTGCACATCTCCACGCCGCCCGCGTACCCGATCGACCCGGCCGCGCTGGGCGACAGCGAGCGCAGCCACTTCGACATCTTCGAGGATCCGATGCAGGCGTGCCGCGGTGCCGACCTGGTCACCACCGACGTCTGGACCAGCATGGGTTTCGAAGCGGAAGACGACCAGCGGCGCCGTGCGTTCGCCGACTACTGTGTCGACGAGGAGATGATGGCCGGGGCGAGAAGCGATGCGCTGTTCATGCACTGCCTTCCGGCGCATCGGGGCGAGGAGGTCAGCGCCGGCGTGATCGACGGGCCGCAGTCGGTGGTCTGGGATGAGGCCGAGAACCGGCTTCACGTTCAGAAGGCGCTGCTGGAGTATCTCCTGATCGGCAAGCTGCCCACCTGACCCTCTAGGAGAGGATCTCAGCGACAGAGATGCAGGCGGACGCCTGGCCGGGTGGAGGTCGCCGGAATTGTGGCCGCCATCGACGGGTGGGGCACGCCCACCTTGCGGGGCAGACCTTTCTTCGCAGCTGCCATGTTCGGCATCAGGGCCACGGTCCGGTAGGAGCCGCTCAGCTGCAGGTTGAGCTTCCGCAACGGCGACAACAGTCCGCTGCCCTCGCCGACAGCCTGGTCGAAGCGCGTTTCCAACCGCGTGAACGATGGGAGCGCCACCACCATCATCATGGCCGCGCGCAGTTCGCGGTGGTACGCAACGCACTCGTCGAACAGCGGCGACTCCGGCAAGGGATAGAAACCATAGCGTGGCAGCAGTTCCCTGACCTCACGGTCGATCGTCGGTTGGTCAGGCTCGAGCAGGGCCAGGATCTCCGAGGCCACCGACTTCTCGACCTGCCCCGTCAGTTCGCTGATCTTCATCAGCAGGTCCGGATAAGTGCGCGTCGCGCTCCGGCGGAAATCGTCCAGGATCGCAAACAGTTCGTCGCGGCGCATCCGCAGCTTGCCGCGCATGCCCGCATGGCGGCACAGCTGCCGTTGAAACTCGGCGTCGCCGTTCACGTCCACCGTCGCGATCTGTTCCAGCAACCAGACATGGTCACGCGCATCTGCCACGACACGACGCATCGTTGCCGACGCGGTTGCCTCCAGGTCACGAAGGAGCCGTTCCGCGGAGGCCGCATCAATGAATTCTCTTGCCATCTGGTTTGGTTCTCTAGTGAAGCTTGAGAACCGATGATGCCCGCCAGATAGGCATGGCAGGTTCGGGCAAGATGCAAGGCTACTCATCGCTGATCGGCGGCACCCGGGCGTTGCACCCATGGGAACAGGCAAGCCCGACGTTACGGGCGGCGGTCTATCGGCTATGAACGGTAGCGACCGTGGCAGAACCTGTCGCCGGCGGGGCAAAAAGCCGCCGGCGTCCTGCCGCAATCAGGATTCGAGCGTCTCTACCTGTTCCTCATCCTCGCCTTCCGGCGGCGGAGGGGTCGAGGACTCGGAGTAGGTGAGGACCACCTGCTCCTTGTCGTCCAGGTCAACCGACACCCTGCCGCCCTTCACCAGCCTGCCGAACAGGAGTTCGTCGGCCAGGGCCTTGCGGATCGTGTCCTGAATCAGGCGCTGCATCGGCCGCGCGCCCATCAGCGGATCGAAGCCCGCCTTGGCCAGGTGCTTGCGCAACTCGTCCGAGAAGATGGTTTCGACCTTCTTCTCATGCAGCTGCTCCTCCAGCTGCATCAGGAACTTGTCTACCACCCGCAGGATGATGTCCTCGTCGAGCGATCGGAAGCTGATGATGGAGTCCAACCGGTTGCGGAACTCGGGGGTGAACATCCGCTTGATCTCCACCATCTCGTCGCCAGCCTGCTTGTTGTCGGAGAAGCCGATCGAACGTTTCTGCAGGTCCTGGGCGCCGGCGTTGGTCGTCATCACCAGGATGACGTTGCGGAAATCAGCCTTGCGGCCGTTGTTGTCAGTAAGGCTGCCGTGATCCATCACCTGCAGCAGAATGTTGAAGATGTCCGGATGTGCCTTCTCGATCTCGTCGAGCAGCAGCACCGCATGCGGCTTCTTGGTCACCGCCTCGGTCAGCAGGCCACCCTGGTCGAAGCCGACGTAGCCCGGCGGCGCGCCGATCAGGCGGGACACCGCATGACGCTCCATGTACTCCGACATGTCGAAGCGGATCAGTTCGATGCCGAGCGTGAAGGCCAACTGGCGAGCGACTTCGGTCTTGCCGACACCGGTAGGACCCGAGAACAGGAACGATCCGATCGGCTTGTCCGGCTTGCCCAGCCCGGAGCGAGACATTTTGATGGCAGCCGCCAGTGCGTCGATGGCGGCTTCCTGGCCGAACACCACGTTTTTCAGGTCGCGCTCCAAATACTGCAGCTTGCTACGGTCGTCGCTGGAAACAGAGGCAGGCGGGATGCGCGCGATCTTCGAGACGATGTCCTCGATCTCGCTTTTGCCCACCACCTTCTTCTGCTTGTCCTTCGGCAGGATGCGCTGGGCGGCTCCGGCCTCATCGATGACGTCGATCGCCTTGTCGGGCAGATGGCGGTCGTTGATGTACTTGGCCGAGAGTTCCGCCGCCGCTGAGAGCGCCGAAACGGTGTATTTGATGCCGTGGTGCTCCTCGAACCGGCTCTTCAGGCCACGCAGGATCTGCACCGTCTGCTCTACCGTCGGCTCATTCACGTCGATCTTCTGGAACCGGCGCGACAGCGCGTGGTCCTTCTCGAAGATGCCGCGGTACTCGTTGAAGGTGGTCGCCCCGATGCACTTCAGCTGTCCCGACGACAGCGCCGGCTTCAGGAGGTTCGAGGCATCCAGCGTTCCACCGGACGCGGAGCCGGCGCCGATTAGGGTGTGGATCTCATCGATGAAAAGGATGGCGTTCTTATTGGCGCGCAACTGTTTCAGGACCGCCTTCAGGCGCTGCTCGAAGTCGCCCCGGTATTTGGTGCCGGCGAGCAAGGCCCCCATGTCCAATGAGTAGACCGTGGCCTCACTGAGGATCTCCGGCGATTCTCCCTGGGTGATACGCCAGGCCAGACCCTCCGCGATGGCGGTCTTTCCGACACCGGCCTCTCCGACCAGCAGCGGGTTGTTCTTGCGGCGGCGGCACAGAACCTGGATGACGCGCTCGACTTCGCTTTCGCGGCCGATCAGCGGGTCTATCCGGCCTTCCTTGGCCGAGACGTTGAGGTTGGTGGTGAACTGCTCCAGCGCACCCTGCTGGTTGCTGCTCTGTTCCTGCTCTCCTTCCGGGGCTTCGTCCTTTGCGGCTTCCTTGGGTTGCGGTGTCTTGGCGATGCCATGGGAGATGTAATTGACCACGTCCAGGCGGGTGATCCCCTGCTGGTGCAGGTAATACACCGCATGGGAGTCCTTCTCGCCGAAAATGGCGACCAGCACGTTGGCACCGGTCACTTCCTTCTTGCCGTTGGAGGTGGACTGGACGTGCATGATCGCCCGCTGGATCACGCGCTGGAATCCGAGCGTAGGCTGCGTGTCGATCTCTTCGGTCCCCGGGACGACGGGCGTGTTTTCCTTGATGAACCCGGTCAGGCTCTTGCGAAGTTCATCCACGTTGGCCACACAGGCACGCAGCACTTCGGCCGCCGACGGATTGTCCAACAGGGCGAGCAACAGATGCTCGACCGTAATGAATTCGTGACGCTGTTGCCTGGCCTCCACGAAGGCCATGTGCAGACTTACTTCCAACTCTTGAGCGATCATGCTTCCTCCATCACGCACTGCAGCGGATGCTGGTGCTGGCGGGAAAAACTGCAGACCTGTTCCACCTTGGTCGACGCAATGTCCCGCGGGTAAAGACCACAGACGCCGCGACCCTCACGATGCACTGCAAGCATCACCTGGGTAGCTTTTTCGCGTCCCATTCCGAAAAACTTCTGCAGCACGACGACAACGAATTCCATTGGAGTGAAGTCATCATTGAGCAGCAGCACCTGAAACATCGGAGGCGGCTTTGTGCGTGCCTCCTGGCGCTCCAGTATTGTCGAAGGATCATTCGGGCTCGTCATTGCTACAACCATTCTAGCGAGTCAAACGATCGCCGCAACCGCACGACCTGAACGGATACCCCCTACCTGAGGTTGCCCGATTGAAATACAAGCTACCGCCAGAAGTTGCTCCACGTCACGACACCATCTCGCACACACACCGTACACCCTGGTGGCCTTAACTCTACAGCATGAAGCGCGTGTCGAGTACGCTTGCCCCCCGCGCGTCCTGCCGACTGTAGCCTGCTGTCGTCGTGCGCACCAAGAGCATCCTCTCATTCAAGTCATTCCCAGCAGTTCCACACGCTGCCGGCCAGCTGATTCCAGCTGCTTCGCGACCGTTTCGGGCCTCCCCGCGTGGGCCTTCGGGCGCACGGAAGTCGAACTATGGCGGCCCTCTGCTACGGCGACCTATCTCGCCGAGCGTAGACCGATTACCTCGCCAGGTTGGTCGATCGCTGGCGTTGTGCCATTGCCGCGCTACAGCCGTGCCTTTCGACACCCCCTTCATCTCGACGAAACACCCGCGTGTTCTCCGGCGGCCTGCCGGAGAAGCCGGCGCTGCCGATCGGGACCAGCACCAGCCCTCTCCATTAGGCGGGAACTGGGCCGGTGCGACGGTGATCGATCTCACCCTCGGTGCTTACCGGCTCCTCCAGCAGCGGCGTAACTGCCCGCTGTGGCGATCGATGACGCGAATCGGCCCTACAGTTGGTGTCGGGACGCTGAACGAATCTTCAGCTGCGTCCGGGAGGGTTGGCGGACAACACAACGCCGACGCAACGACCGTTTCCAATTGTAAACTGCAAGGTCTTTCACCGGTCCGGGTGCTCGATTCAGCGCCAATGGCTCAGGGTTGCCGTTCGCCCCTATGAAGGCGGGTCCCGCCGCGCGCTGGGCCTGGCGTTTGGACGCAGGAAATGCGGACGCCGAATCACGCAAAATCACCGAAGAAGCGCCGGATTGTGTCTTAAAATCCGTCAACCCGCCTACAATCCCGCCGGCTGCTTGACTTGCGCCCTTCGATGGAAAAGAATTTGCCACCCCGGTCCAGGGTGTTCATTGGCCCGCGACCCGCGACCGGTCTCAAAAAAAACGCAAGGCCTTTTACTGCAGGAAACAATCAGTATGGCAACGGGGACGGTCAAGTGGTTCAATGACGCCAAGGGTTTTGGCTTCATCACGCCGGATGAAGGTGGCGAAGATTTGTTTGCCCACTTCAGTTCGGTACAGGCAAACGGGTTCAAATCCCTGAAAGAGGGCCAGAAAGTGCAGTTCGACGTAGTACAAGGTCCCAAGGGTAAGCAGGCTTCCAACATTCGCGAATCCTGAGGTCGCCGAAAGCGACTACCTGGAATTGGCCGGGTCCTTCGTCAGAGGGGCCTGGCCTAATTCTTGCCAAACGCCGCCGGTCACCCATCTGGCAGACGCCCACTCCCATCTCCATCGGCACAGAACCACGGCAAGCTCCTGCATCGCTTTCCCGATGCCGTGCCCCACGTCAACACTCTCCCGTGTGCCCGACGCGTCAGCCGGAGAAGCGGGCATAGGCCTCGTCTGCATAACGGGCCAAATCCACGTCGCGCTGGGTCACGCCCTCGGCGTCATGGGTCGTCAGGGTGATGTCGACCTTGTTGTAGACGTTGGACCACTCCGGATGATGGTTGCGCTTCTCGGCGATGATCGCGACCTGGGCCATGAACGCAAATGCCTGCGCAAAGTCCTTGAACACGAACTGTCGCCTGATCGCGTCACGCCGGCCGTGTTGCTTCCATCCGCCGAGCGCCTGAAGAGCCGCCTCCACCTGGTCCGCCGTGAATTTCTTCATCCCCGCCTCCTTCGATGTACATCAGCTTGGATTGCCGCCCGCCGGCTCGAAACGTCGATCGTACCTCTGCACGCAGGTGCCGGCATCGCTCAATGGCCGAACCGATCAGCGGCGCCTTCCACTATGACTGTGCCCGCCAGCGATTGAAGATCCTGACGTCGGCGAGTTGGGAGGTGATGAACGCGGCGCCCGAGGCGACCGCGATTCGCCAGGGCGCGACGATGGCCGACACCAGCACGGCGGCGGCGAAACCCGTCCAGGCGACCCGGCGCGCCGCGTCCGTACCCACGGACCGGTTGGTCAGTTCGGTCACGAGGAAGGCGACCGGATAGACGAACGCGCCCCAGGTGAGCCACGCGTTGATCGGGTACTGGACCAGCCAGTTGGAGGCGACCACTACCAGCGTCATCGCAACGATCGGGCGCCAGAGTTGAGGAAGCGACGGGGAGGACGCAGTAACGGCGGCGGGGCTGCCGGCGCCGGCGGCAGTGGCGCTTGCAGCAGCAGCGGGCGTGCTGGCGGCGCGCGGCGGCGCGCCGC
>JACCRJ010000058.1 GCA_013813615.1 Lautropia sp.
CCCCCGGATGCTGGACGTTGACGAAGACGTACTTCTGGTTGTTGCCCTGACCCTGGTACGGACCGGTGTTGGAGAAGTTGCCGTCGGTCTGGATCCAGAGGCGGCCGTCCCGATCGAACGCCGGTCCATCCGGGCTGTTGAAGGTGTTGTCCGCATCGATATTCGCGCTGCCCGCCTGGGGTTGGGGATCAGCGTCTCGATGCGATGATCAGGGCAGACCGTGACGATTGGATGACGGCAGGATTGCAGATCGATGACGAAGCCGCCGGCATCGATCCAGCCTGAAGCAGAGTGAACCTGCACGGACCGGCGCTTGCTTCAGGTGCGGCCGTCCTTGCGGGCGGCACGCATCAGCCAGGCGCCGAACGCGGACACCTCGCTGCGCTCGGCGGCATGAGGAGCAACAACGAGGTAGTAGCCGCGGGGCGACGAGGATTTCTGCTCGAAGGGCGCCACCAGCCGCCCCCGCTGCAGGTGGCGCTTGACCAGCGCACCGATTCCGAGAGCAACGCCCTGCCCCTCGATCGCCGCCTGGATCAGCTGATCGTACTGATCGAACCGAAGGGAACCGGCGGAGGCGAGCTTGGGCAATTGTTGTCGGCGGCGATGCGGATGTCGATGTCCGGATGGAGTTCGCGAAATTCCATCAGCCGCGGAACCAGCCAGAGCGATGCGAACCCGAACGTGCAGGAGATCGTCACCGAACGCTGGGCACTCTCCCGCCGGATGCGCGCCGCGATATCGCTCAGCATCAGCAGCGCCTGGTTCGCCGCGCGGTAGAGCAGGGGAGATGGCGCTAGTGGCGGTCACCGGTGTCGGCACCGACGAACGGGAACTGGGGATTGCGCGCTACGTGCGGGCGGATGCCGGTGGCGCTTCGCAGGGTCCACTCGCCAAAGGCGCCGAATTCGCCATCGTGGTGGCCGACGCCTGGCAGCGACGCGGCATCGGCGACTTGCTGCTGCAGTGCCTGAGGAACGCCGCCATCATCGCCGGCGTGACGGAGCTGGGCGGCATCACGCTCGCCACCAATTCCGGCATGATCCGGCTCGCCCGCCGCCTCGGCTTCGAGATATCACCCGAGCCGGATGACTGGACGGTCAGGCGGATCGTCTGGCGTGCGACAGCATCGGTCAGTTGACGGTTGGCTGATGGGGTCTTGTGGAGCGTTAAGGTAGTCCGCCGATTCAGGTCCCGGACCTCGCTTTGCAATGCCGGGCGCAGGGTTTGCCATCCTTGTCGATCCATTCACTAGAAGGAGACGCCATGAGTTCATTGCCGACCGGCCTGCGGGCCCACCAGCAGCCGGACCCGCCGCCCGCCCCGATTGGCGATCCGCCGCCGTCGCCGGTCGGTGACCCGCCGCTGCCGATCTCCCCGGATCCCGCGCCCCCAGCGCAACCCAGCGAACCGCAGGTTCCCCCGCCGCCGATGCCGGGATGACGCCATGCATGCGGACGCCAGCCGATGGGCCGGCGCCATTTGCTCCCGCACCGGAAACGTGCGAGTCTCGCGTCCCATGCCTATTTCCCCCCACCAGCCTGTTCCCCGCCGCGCCCTCGTTCTCCTTGTCATCCTGACGCTGGTCTGGGGAACCAACTGGCCGCTCTTCCCGATGGCGGTGAAGGAGGTCTCCGTCTGGACCTTCCGGGCCATCGCCGTCATTGTGTCGGGCGTGGTTCTCCTCGCGGTCGCCAAGGCGCGCGGCCAATCGCTCGCCATCCCGCGCCAGCACTGGCCCGCGATCGTCATGGCGACGGTCTTCTACCTGGTGATCTGGAATATCGCGAGCACCTATTCGGCGATCCTGATCCCGTCCGGCCAGTCGGCGGTGCTCGGCTTCACCATGCCGCTGTGGGCCGGCCTGATTTCATGGCTGGTACTAGGCCAAAGGCCCAACGGCCGACTGCTTGCAGCGATCGGTCTGGGAACAGTCGCGGTCACGCTGCTGATGATTCCGAACTTCGGGGCCTATGCTGACGCGCCGCTAGGTTTGGCACTGGGACTCGCGGCCGGCATCGGCTGGGCAGTCGGCACGCTGATCCTCAAGCGGCACCCGATCGATGTGCCGGCCACCGTCCTCACCGGCTGGCAGTTGCTGCTCGCTGCGGTGCCGATCGCGATCGGCGCCCTGCTGCTCGGCGACCACCAATGGTTCATGCCGAGCTGGCAATCGATCTCGGTGATCGCCTACATCACCCTGGTGCCGATGTGCATCGGCAACGTCTGCTGGTTCGCCATCGTGGGGCTGCTGCCATCCAACCTCGCCGGCCTCTCCTCCGTCATGGTGCCGGTGGTCGCGATGATCTCGGGTGCCCTGGTGCACGGCGAACCGCTCGGGCCGCTGCAGTTGCTGGCGATGGGGTTCAGTGTGGCGGCGCTGTGGCTGGCGGTGCTTAAGCCTGCTCGCTCTGCTTCTGCGCGGTGAGGGCGGGTGGCGGGTGAGGGGACTGGAGATGCTTTAGCCCGCGCGTGCGGTACCGTTCGCGGTGAGGGCGGGCGACTGAGGCGGTTGCGGTTGACGATGCCTTTGGCTGAGTACAGCGC
>JACCRJ010000064.1 GCA_013813615.1 Lautropia sp.
GGGTGGCGCCCAGGTCCATCAGCCCCTGGGTGTAGGCCTGTATGGACGAGTCCGCCCGCTCGGCAGCTGGCAGCTCGGCCTGGGCATGCGACCAGAGCCTGCGCAGCACACTCGCGTTGCCCGGGTGGCCGTCCACCCCGAAAACCCGGCAGAAGACCCGCTTGACATTGCCGTCCAGGATTGCTGCGCGTTCGCCGAAGGCAAACGCCGCAATCGCCGCCGCGGTCGAGCGGCCCACGCCCGGCAGCGACGCCAGGCCGTCTGCGGTGTCCGGAAAGCGGCCGCCATGCTGCTCGACCACTCGTCGTGCGGCAGCGTGAAGGTTGCGTGCCCTGCTGTAGTAGCCCAGGCCGCTCCACAGCGACATCACCTGGTCGATCGGCGCAGCCGCCAGATCCGCAACGGTCGGGAATGCGGCGACAAAGGCGTTGAAATAGGGAAGGACGGTGGCGACCTGGGTCTGCTGCAACATGACCTCGGACAGCCAGATGCGGTAGGGCTCGCTCGTGCCCTGCCACGGCAGGCCGTTCCGGCCATGGAGCCGCTGCCATTGCACCACGTCCTTCGCAATGCCGAGCCGGGCGACGCCGGGCGGGCCAGCGGCGTGCGCCTTTTCTGGCGCTTTCAAACCAGTTCTGCTTCCTTCACCGGCGCGACGCGCCGGTCCATGACGCTGCCGACCTGGTGGACCAGCTCCTGCAGGATTGCCAGCTGCTGGTCGATGCGCGCCTTCGATTCGTCCAGCTCCAGCAGCTTCGAGTCGAGCGACTCGCTTGCGTCCATCACCCGCTGCACCGATTCCAGCCGGCGGCGCAGCTGCGCCTGGTGTTCCTTGACCTGGCTCTCGACCGGGGACATCAGCGCGCGCAACCAGCCTTCGATTTCGCGCACCGCGGCTTGATATAGTTCCTTGAGGCGAGCGACGACGGATTCGAAGAACCTGCGCGTCAGCGCCGACTTGTTGACCGTCAGCAGGCTGATCAACCCGAACTGGCGCTGATGCAGCTGGCTGATGCGATCGATCTCCGCGAAATAGCGCCGGCTGGAGAAAGGCAGCGGCGTACCCAGCGTGAGCCCGTACTCGCTGCTGAAGCTGCGGTACATCGCCGTCATCATCGTGGTCACCTCCCGCACCAGCTTGTCGCCCTCCTCGAAGTCGATGCGCACCGCGGCGAGCAGGTTGCTCATGCCGTCGCGCAGCTGGGTGGAAAGATGGCTCGCCCGCATCAGGTCGCGCGAATCGCGCACGTGGCGCCGCAGGTTGTCCAGCCCGATGTGCGAGAACAGCGTCTGCGAGTGGCGCGAGAAGACTGTGCGCAGCGCCTGCAGCTGGCGCAAGCTCTTCTCGAAATCCGCCCGTTCGGCGCGAATGCGCCGGGACATCTGGTCGATGACCGTCTTGTTCTTGCCCCGCAGGCCGTTGAGCTCGAAGGCCTGCTCGATCTGGTTGCGCTGGCGCGCCGACAGGACGCCCAGGGTGACCCCGGTGGTCTCCTCGAACTCCCGGCGGACCTGGTCCCGGACGATGGCCTGCTGCTGAGGGATCACTTCCTCTGACAGCGCATGCTCCAGTTCCGGCAGGCGGCTTCGCCGCAACAGCTTGTCGTCGCCCTGGATCTTGCCGACCAGCGCCTTCTGCGCCGACACCGGATAGATCCGCGCCGTCGGCAGGTCAAGCAGCCTGCCCACCGACGCGACCTGGCTGGCGATCTCCAGGTTGATCTCGCTCTCGGACTTGAGCTCGTCCCACAGGCCGTCGATCTTGTTGAGCACCACGAACCGGCCGGAGCGATGGGCCGGGCTGATGTGCTCCCGCCAGATGTCGATGTCGGTGCGGGTCACGCCGGCGTCCGCGGCCAGCACGAACAACACCGCCTGCGCACTCGGTATCAGGTTCAGCGTGAGTTCCGGTTCAGCGCCGATCGCATTGAGGCCGGGCGTGTCGATGATGACCAGGCCGAGTTCCAGCAGTGGATGCGGGATGTTGACGATGGCATGGCGCCAGGAGGGGACTTCCACCATGCCTTCGGCGTCGGGCTGGTACGGCGACCCGTCGTCGCTTTCGTCGTACATGCCCATCAGCGCCGCGCGATCCGACGGAATCCGCCGGGTTGCCCGGACGGCCTCGAAGGCCGCCCTGAGGCTGGTGACGTCGGCCGGATCGACCGCAACGAATTGCCACTTCGACTCGTCGCGCTTCACGTCGGCGATGGAGACGTCCTCCAGCCTCGTCTCAATCGGCAGCAGGCGGATTCCCACCGGGCGGTTGGCGTCGTAGAGCAGTTCGGTCGGGCACATGGTGGTGCGCCCGGCGGTGGAGGGCACCACCCGCTGGCCATACTGAGCGAAGAAGAGGGCGTTGATCAGCTCGGACTTTCCGCGAGAGAACTCCGCGACGAAGGCAACCGACATCCGGTCGTCACGCAGGCGGTCCATGATCCCCTGCAGGCGCGCCTGCAGCGTCGGATCGGCAAGTTCGGACTGCGCCAACCAGCTTCGATACCGTTGCACCGCGTCGAGCAGCTCGCTGCGCCAGCGGCCATAGGCTACGATTCGTTCGCTGATCAGACTCATCGCTCGAGTGTACACAAGCGGCTCGAGCGCCGGCTGCGGCGCGTGGCGCCCCGTCCAACGCCCGGTAGCTTCGGCCCGACGGACGGGCCGGCAACCGTGATTCCCGTCGTCATCGTTTCTGGCACGCCGGGCAGTAGAAGGTGGCGCGCTGCTGCTGCCGGATCGCACGCACCGTCGTGCCGCAGACCCGGCAGTCCTCGCCCTCGCGGCCGTACACGAAACAGCGCAACTGGAAGTAGCCGGTTTCGCCCGTGCTGGCGACGAAGTCCCTGAGGGTGCTGCCGCCGGCAGCGATCGCTTCGGTCAGCGTCTCGCGGATGGCCTCGGCGAGCCGCCCGTACCGCGCGCTGCCGATGCGTCCTGCCGCGGTCGTCGGCCGGATTCCCGCACGGAAAAGACTCTCCGACGCGTAGATATTGCCGACGCCCACGACAACCGCGCCCGACAGCAACACCTGCTTGATCGAAACAGCGCGCAGCCGCGTGGCCTCGAAGAGCAGGCGGCCGGTGAAACGCTCGCTGAACGGTTCGACGCCGAGATTGCGCAGTAGCTGGTGGCCGCCTGCCGTGGACGCGGCGGTGGCAGAAGACCAGAGGATCGCGCCGAAGCGGCGCGGGTCGTTGAACCGCAGGACCTGATCGCCGAAGACGAAGTCGACATGATCGTGCGCGCGGGTCGGGGTTCCAGCGGCGAGCCTGCGCAGGGTGCCGGACATGCCGAGATGGACCAGCAAGGTGCCGGTATCGAAGCCGAGAAGGAGGTACTTGCCGCGGCGCTCGACCGAGCGGAGCACCCCGGAGGATTGGCCGCAGGATCCGCCGGATGATTCGCCGGCGGAGTGGCCCGCGGATGCGCCGGCGGGTGCGCCGGCGGGTGCGCCGAGGATCACCTGCTCCAGGTCCTCCGGAATCGGCCATCGAAGCTGCGCGAACCGTCGGATGACCCCTGTCAGCCGATGGCCGACGAAGGCGTCATTGAGGCCCCTGCATACAATCTCCACTTCCGGGAGTTCGGGCACGCCAGCTTCCTTCCCCACCGATCGGCCAGAGCACGGCGCCGTGACTTCCTCGGTTGCTGCGCAGTTTAAATCACCCTACCATGGTCAGATGGCATCACTCGTAACTATCGCAAAGCGCCGTCGCCACTTCGGCTGGATCATCGCACTCGGCCTCGGTTCGGTGCTGGGCATGCCCGGTTGCACTTCGGTTGCACCAGAAAAGCAGGTCACTGCGGCGGTCGCCGGAAAGCCTGCAGAACGCGGCTCCAGCGGCGATGCACCCGGCATGGCAGCGGACACAGCGCCTGGTGCACAGGCGCAGGCAGATCCTTCCCGAGGCGGCCCCGACAGCCCCGGTCCTTCCGGCAGCTACCGGCCGCAGAGCCTGCCGAACATCGCGCTCACGCCACCGTTGCTGGCCAAGATCCTGGCCGCGGAGATCGGGCTGCAGCGGCAGCAACTGAACACCTCGTACTCGACCTACCAGGACCTCGCCATCCGCACGCGGGACGCGCGGCTTGCGCGTCGCGCCACCGAGATCGCCCTGACCGGCCGCGCCTTCGAACAGGCGCTGGCATCGGCGCAACTCTGGGCTGAGCTCGATCCCGCGTCGACGGAATCGCAGCAGACCCTCGAGACCCTGCAGCTCGCCACCGGCAAGCTCAAGGACGTCGAGCCCGCGTTGGCGCGGCGGCTGGCTGCTGCACGCGCGCAGGACAAGCTGGACGAGAACTACCTCCAGTTGCAACGCACGCTGTCGCGCGTCCAGGACCGCAAGGAAAGCTGGGCGATGCTGCAGCGGTTGAGCGAGCCCGACCTGAACGTGGTGTCAGCAAGAATGGCGCGCGCGGCGGTAGCCGCGTCGGCGGACCAGAAGGAGGCTGCTGCAGCGGAAGCCGTCGCCGCATTGAAGCTCTCGCCGAAGGACGGCACCGCAGTGATCGCCGCCGCGCAGTACCTGCAGGACCTGCCGGACGGCGGGCCCCGCGCAGCGGCGCTGCTCAAGGGCTTCCTGGACAGGTCGCCGGACGACCGCTCGGTGCGGCTCGCGCTGGGCCGGCTCTATCTGTCGGACAACAAGGTCAGGGAGGCCGGCGAGACGCTGCGCTCGGCGCTGAAGATCGACCCGCAGAATCCGCAGGTGCTGTATTCGCTCGCGCAGGCGAGCTACCAGGCGAAGGAGCCGAAAGAGGCGCAAGGCTACCTGAAACGCTTCATCGCCCTGCCGGAATCGGTGGCTCGGGAGAACGGCCCTGCCTATCTGTTCCTGTCGCAGATTGCCGAGGAAGAGCAGCGCAATGCGGAGGCCGTCGGCTGGCTGGAGAAAATCCAGGGCGGCGAACTCTACATCAGCGCCGTCTCCAAGCGGGCCCAGCTGATCGCGCGCGAAGGCGACGTCGACAAGGCCCGCAGCCTCATCCAGGACACCACGCCGCGCAACCAGCGCGAGCGGTACGCGCTGATCTCCGCCGAATCTCAGGTGCTGCGCGAAGCCAAGCGCCACCAGGAATCGTTCGACCTGCTCGACAAAGCGGTCACCAAGGACCCGGATGCGCCGGACCTGCTGTATGACCATGCGATGGCTGCAGAGCGTCTCGACCAGATTGCAGTGATGGAGAAGAGCCTGCGCAAGCTGATCGAGCTGCGCCCGGACAGCGCGCATGCCTACAACGCCCTCGGCTATACGCTGGCAGACCGCAACCAGCGCCTGCCGGAAGCGCTGGATCTGATCAAGAAGGCGATCGCGCTGATGCCGGACGATCCGCAGATCGTCGACAGCCTCGGCTGGGTCTACTACCGCATGGGCGACCTGCCCACCGCGCTGAAGCACCTTCACGAGGCCTATGCGACCAAGCCCGACGTCGAAGTCGCCGCCCACCTGGGCGAAGTCCTCTGGACCAGCGGCGCGCGTGACGAAGCCCTCAAGGTCTGGCGCGAAGCCTCCGGCCGCGAGCCGAAGAACGAGGTACTGCGCGGCACTCTCGCCCGCCTGAACGTCGCACTCTGAGGCGATGGAGCGCGCCAGCACCCTGCGGGCCGCAGCGTTCTCGCTCTACCTGGCCCTCACAGGCTGCGCCACCACCCAGCCCGGCCCGGTGCGACCGCCCGCCGGGGACGTGACGCAGCCCCTGGCGCTGGCCGGCCGCTTCTCCACCACCTATGTCACGAGCCTGCCCGAGACGAAGCGTGAGTCGGCCAGCGGACGCTTCGAGCTCTACAAGGACGCGTCCCGCCTGACGGTGGACCTTATCTCGCCCCTCGGCCAGACGATCGCGCGCGCCGAGCATCGCGCCGGCAGCCGGGCGACTTTGCAGACCATGGACAACCGCCGCTTCACCGGCGAGACCCTCGACGAGGTGTTCGAGAAGGCGATCGGCATCCGGGTGCCGGCGGAGAAGCTGCCGGACTGGCTGTCCGACCGGTTCGAGGAGGTGGTGGAGCGCTCCGCGGACGGCCAGCGCATCAAGGCCCGTGACACCGGCTGGGACATCGACCGAAGCGGCGGGCGCTGGGACCTCGTCTGGCACCATGGCACCGAGCGTATCGAGGTCCGCCTGCTGCTCGATGCTGATTGAACTACGCAACCTGCCTG
>JACCRJ010000069.1 GCA_013813615.1 Lautropia sp.
GCACCAGGTGGCGGAAAACGCCGTGCGCCATCGGCGACCGGCAGATGTTGCCCATGCAAACGAACAGTACCCGCGTTGGCATAGCCATTGCCAGTGGTTCTCTTTTTCCCATTTTGTCTTATCGACCCTCTCTATCTTGTGTACCAAAAATTCCTGCGCATTTCATGCCGCACGCCCGGGCGACTCCGTGCCGAGCAGCCTGGCGCTCGACAGGTCGGCCGCCACCCCGCTCGCGCCGAACAATTGTTCCTTCAGCCGCGCCAGCTGATCCCTCGCCTGGGCGGCCTTCTCGAATTCGAGGTTGCGCGCGTGCTCGAGCATCATCTTCTCGAGCCGCTTGAGTTCCTTGGCGGCCGATTTCTCGCCGAGGCCTTCGTACTTGGAGGCCTGCTCCGCCGCTTTCAATGCTTCCCTGCCCTGGGTGACGTCGTAGACGCCGTCGATCATTTCCTTGACCTGCTTGAACACGCCACGCGGGGTGATGCCGTGCTGCAGATTGAAGGCAATCTGCTTGTCGCGGCGCCGGGTGGTCTCCTGTATCGCACGCTCCATCGAGCGGGTGATCCGGTCGCCGTAGAGGATGGCCCTGCCCTCGATGTGCCTCGCGGCACGGCCCACGGTCTGGATCAGGCTGCGCTCTGAACGCAGGAAACCTTCCTTGTCGGCGTCGAGTATGGCCACCAATGCGACTTCCGGAATATCCAACCCCTCACGTAACAGGTTGATACCAACGAGCACATCGAATACACCCAGCCGCAGGTCGCGAATGATCTCCACCCGCTCGACCGTCTCGACGTCGGAATGGAGGTAGCGGACCTTGACCTGGTGATCGCTCAGGAAGTCGGTGAGGTCCTCTGCCATCCGCTTGGTCAGCGTCGTGACCAGCACCCTTTCGCCAAGTGCCACGCAGGCGTTGATCTCCGACAGTACGTCGTCGACCTGGCTCGATGCGGGCCGGACCTCGATCTGCGGATCCACCAGCCCGGTCGGCCGCACCACCTGCTCGAGCACCTGGCCCGAGTGCTCCGCCTCGTAGTCGGACGGCGTCGCCGAGATGAAGACGCACTGGCGCAGCTTGCCCTCGAACTCCTCGAACTTGAGGGGTCGGTTGTCCATCGCCGACGGCAGCCTGAAGCCATACTCCACCAGCGTCTCCTTGCGGGCGCGGTCGCCGCGATACATGCCGCCCAGCTGGCCGATCGTCACATGGCTCTCGTCGATGAACATCAGGCCGTCCGACGGCAGATAGTCCACCAGCGTGGGCGGCGGCTGGCCCGGCAGGGCGCCCGACATATGGCGAGAGTAGTTCTCGATGCCCTTGCAGAACCCGAGCTCCTGCAGCATCTCCAGGTCGAAGCGCGTGCGCTGCTCGAGCCGCTGAGCCTCCACCAGCTTGCCGTGCTCGTAGAAGAACTTGAGCCGCTCCGCAAGCTCCTCCTTGATCGTCTCGACAGCACGCATCACCGTGCCGCGCGGCGTCACGTAGTGCGACGACGCATAGACGACGAAGCGGGGGATCTTCTGGCGGATGCGCCCGGTCAGCGGGTCGAACAGCTGGATCGACTCGATCTCGTCATCGAAGAGCTCCACCCGCACCGCGAGCTCCGCATGTTCCGCCGGAAAGATGTCGATCGTGTCGCCGCGCACGCGGAACGTGCCGCGAGAAAAATCGGCATCGTTGCGCTTGTATTGCATCGCGACCAGGCGCTGCAGCAGTTCCCGCTGCGTGATCTTGTCGCGCACCCGAACCACCTGCCGCATGTCGAAGTAGTCGCTCGGATCGCCGATGCCGTAAATGCAGGAGACGCTGCCGACGATGATCGTGTCGCGTCGCTCCAGCAGCGACTTGGTCGCCGACAGGCGCATCTGCTCGATGTGCTCGTTGATCGACGAGTCCTTCTCGATGAACAAGTCGCGCTGCGGAACGTAGGCTTCCGGCTGGTAATAGTCGTAGTAGGAGACGAAGTATTCGACGGCGTTGTTCGGAAAGAACTCACGCATTTCCGCGTAGAGCTGCGCCGCCAACGTCTTGTTCGGCGCCAGCACCAGTGCCGGCCGACCCAGCTGCGCGATGACGTTGGCCATCGTGAAAGTCTTGCCGGAGCCGGTCACGCCGAGCAGGGTCTGGAACGAAAGCCCGTCGCCGATCCCCTGGATCAGCCCCTCGATTGCGGCAGGCTGATCGCCCGCCGGCGCGAATGGCTGGTACAGCTGGAAAGGGCTGCCTTCGTAGTTGATGAACGTGCCGGCCGACTGACCCGGCACCGCCTCGAGCGAGGTACCGCCGGAGGCATGGCTGATCGAGGCGACCACCGGGGCCACTGCGACCCCGGCGGCTGCGCCGCCCGCACCCGCCCGCGCCGAACGATCCGCGTTTCGGTTTGCGCTGCGCCGGGACCGGGATACGAGGTCTACCA
>JACCRJ010000071.1 GCA_013813615.1 Lautropia sp.
GGATTCCATTGGGTCCGGCGATCGCATGGCCGGCAAACGTCCCGACGATGATCAGCGCCAGCGCGGGCATCGCCGCGCGTCGGATCAGCCCCAGACTATGATTGCGTCCCCCCATGGCACTGAAGGAATCACTTTGGCATGATTAACGCAAGCGAAAAGAACGCTTTGGTGGACATGTCGGGGATAAAGCTGTGGATCAGCGCGGCTTGTAAGCCTTCATCGCCGTCCGTCCCGGATAGCGCGCGCTTTCGCCAAGCTCCTCCGCGATGCGCAGCAACTGGTTGTACTTGGCGGTGCGGTCGCTGCGGGAGATGGAGCCGGTCTTGATCTGCAGCGCGTTCGTTGCCACCGCGATGTCGGCGATCGTAGTGTCTTCGGTTTCCCCGGAGCGATGGGAGACGACCGAGGTGTAGCCGTTGCGCTTGGCGAGTTCGATAGCGGCGAACGTTTCCGTCAGCGTGCCGATCTGGTTGATCTTGATCAAGATCGAATTGGCCACCCCCGCCTCGATGCCCTGCTTGAGGATACGCGTGTTGGTGACGAACAGGTCGTCGCCGACCAGTTGCACCTTGCTGCCCAGCCGCTGGGTCAGGTGTTTCCAGCCGTCCCAGTCGTCCTCCGCCATGCCATCCTCGATCGACAGGATCGGATACTTGCCGCACCAATCGGACAGCAGCTTGGTGAATTCCGGCCCGGTGAGGGTCTTCTTCTCGCCCGCGAGGTGGTACTTGCCGTCACGATAGAACTCGGTGCTGGCGCAATCGAGGCCGAGCACGATGTCCTCCCCTGCCCGGTAGCCTGCTTTCTCGATCGCGCGCAGGATCAGCTGGATCGCAGCCTCGTGATTGTCCACCGACGGGGCGAAGCCGCCTTCGTCGCCGACCGCCGTCGACATGCCGGCTTCGTTGATCAGCTTCTTCAGCGCGTGAAAGGTTTCTGCGCCGTAACGCAGCGCCTCCCGGAAGGTCGGCGCGCCCACCGGGATGATCATGAACTCCTGGAGATCCAGATTGTTGTTGGCATGGGCCCCACCATTGATGACGTTCATCATCGGCACCGGCAGCGACATCTGCGCCGAACCGCCGAAATAGCGGTAAAGCGGCATCCCGGATTCCTCGGCGGCAGCCTTGGCGACCGCCATCGACACCGCCAGCATCGCGTTGGCGCCGAGGTTGCCCTTGTTCTCGCTGCCGTCGAGATCGATGAGCGTGCGATCCACGTAGGCCTGCTCGGATGCATCCAGCCCGAGGATCGCCTCCGATATCTCGGTGTTGATGTTCTCGACCGCCTTGAGTACGCCTTTGCCGCCGTAGCGGGCGGCGTCACCGTCTCGCAGTTCGATGGCCTCGCGCGAGCCGGTCGACGCGCCGGACGGCACCGCTGCCCGGCCCATGACCCCCGACTCCAGCAGCACGTCGCATTCGACGGTGGGGTTGCCGCGAGAATCGATGATCTCGCGGCCAATGATGTCAACGATGGTGCTCATCAGCCTTGTCTGCCTTCCATTGGGACGCCGTCAACACAGATCATGTTGAACAGCTCGGTTGCGCCGGCCCTGGCGTCGCGTGCCTTGAGATAAAGGGCCGAATCGTAGAATGCCTTGGCGGCAGCCATGTCCTTGAACTCCAGGACGACCACGCGTGCCGGCTGCCAGTTGCCCTCGAGCACTTCGGTGGTGCCCCCGCGGACCAGGAAGCGCCCGCCGGCAGCCGCGATCGCACCGGGTGACAGGGCCTTGTAGCCTTCATAGCGCTGCGGGTCGGAGACCTTCACTTCGGCGATGACGTAGGCGCTCATGCTGCTTCCTCAGTAGGTGTCGACCAGATCGCTTTCGGCGAAGCCGGCGCGCTTGACGACGCGATCGATGTCGCAAAGCGTCTGCAACAGCCGGGCCATGCGCGGCAGCGGCCAGGCGTTGGGCCCATCCGACAACGCCTTGTCCGGATCCGGATGCGTCTCCATGAAGAGGCCGGCAATGCCTGAGGCCATGGCCGCCCGCGCCAGCACCGGCACGAACTCCCGCTGGCCGCCGGACTTCTCGCCCTGGCCGCCGGGCAGCTGCACCGAATGGGTGGCGTCGAAGACAACGGGGCAGCCGGTCTCCCGCATGATGGCGAGGCCGCGCATGTCCGACACCAGGTTGTTGTACCCGAAGGTGACGCCGCGCTCGCACACCAGGATGCAGTCGTCGTCGACCCCGGCTTCGCGCGCGGCCGACTT
>JACCRJ010000082.1 GCA_013813615.1 Lautropia sp.
AGCTCGACGACCGCGTCTGGAACGAGGCGAGGTTCCGCAAGGCCAACCCTGATCACCGCCTCGGCAAGCCTTTCGTCTATGTCGGCATGACGGGGCTGGATCCCGACCTGCGCTTCGACAAGCACAAGGCCGGCATCCGGGCGAGCCGCTTCGTGACAGACTACGGCTTGCGCCTGCTGCCCGCGCTCTACCAGATCTACAACCCGATGCCCTACGAGGCTGCCCGCGAGATGGAAGTGGAGTTGGCCATCGCCCTGCGCGAGGCCGGGTACGGGGTGTGGCAGGCGTGAGCCCCAGCCCGGTCGCCCGAAGGAGAGCTCGCTCCCGATGATTCCGGTCGATCCGAACCGACTCGATCTGGCCCGCGAATTCCGGCAGGGTCCGCTCGGCCCGCACAGCCCCGATCTGCAGCGTCTGCTGAAGATCTTTCGCTGGGATTCGGTCACGGACCGCCACATGGTGGTCCAGCGGGTCCGCGGAGGACCCTGGAGCATCGCCCGAGCGACCGGACCGAAGGGGCATCCGCTCGAGTTCTTCGACGAGGGCCGTTACGCGACCTCGACGGACGCCTGGTGGAACATCTTCCGCAGACGCTGGAGGCATCACACCGGACAGGCACTTCAGCTTCCTGAAGACGAGAATGCCCAGCTGGACGAGGCCGACACGGGACGGGTCGAGCCGTCTGCCAGTCGCTACCCGCTGCTCGGATACGCTGACCGCTTCAGCGTCCGGCCGGCAGAGTCGATTGCATTCAAGGTCAGCGCGCCGGCCGCCTACCGGGTAAGCATTGAACAGCTGCGATGCGGCGATAGCGCCGGGGTCGGCTTCAAGTCGACACCCGTGCCATCGGCGGTTGACGGCCTCAAGCCTGGAAGAGTCCAGACGGCCATTTGCGGCAGCTGGATCGAGATCCTGGCGGATCGCCGAGCGTTCGATCTGCCGAGCGCCACGCTGTCGGCAAGAATCTGGCCGACGACGCCCCAGCTCGGGCGTTGGCAGGCGCTGATGGGTACCTGGTCCGAGGCGGCCGGTTCGGGCTATCTGCTGGGTATCGACCCGGACGGATGTCTTGCCGTGCGCATCGGCAACGGTGACGCCGGCACGGTGGAACTGTCAACCGGTCGCACGCTCCTGGAGCGACACTGGTATCTCGCGGCGGCAAGCTTCGACGCGGCAACGGGCGAGATCTGGGTCGCGCAGTACCCACTGCAGCGATATCACAGCCGCGCCGGTACGGCTGCCGAGGCCCGGGTCGTTTCGTCGGTGAGGCCCGCAACCGGTCCCGGCTTCCGGATCGCTGCGGCCTATGGCGATCCCGTCACGACGCCCGATGCTGCCTGCTGGGGAAGACACCAGCCGGCGTTGCTGTACAACGGCAAGATCGACGGACCCGCAGTTCGGGGTCGGTCTGCAACGCCGCTCGAGCAACAGGAAGCCACCACCGCGGGCCGCCGCCCAGGGGGTGACTTCGGCGACGACCCCGATCTCGTGGCTGCCTGGGACTTCAGTCAGGAGATCCCGACGACCCGGATCGTCGACCGATCGGGGCACGGATTGCACGGGGAGGCGGTCAACCTGCCGACTCGCGCGATGAAGGGATGGAACTGGGACGGCACCGAATACAACTGGCAGCACCGGCCCGAACACTACGGCGCCATTCATTTCCACGATGACGACCTGTATGACTGTCATTGGGAAACCGATTTCGTCTATGACGTTCCCGACGCCCTGCCGAGCGGACTCTACGGCGCACGGCTGTCGCTCGACCAGGGCGACCCGGCCGATGACGACTGGATTCCATTCGTCGTCTCGCCGCCGGTCGGCCGCGCGGATGCGCCGCTCGCGCTGATCCTGCCTTCCGCGAGCTACTGGGCCTATGCCAACACGCATCACGTGATCGAGCGGCGCGAAGGGGAGCTGGTCCGCGCCAATTTCACGACCGTGGACGCGACCACGCTCTTCCTGCACGAACATCCGGAGTACGGCTGCTCGATGTACGACCGCCATTCCGATGGCAGTGGCGTGTGTCTCTCCTCCCGTCTTCGACCCGTGCTGACGATCAGGCCTCGCGAGCGGCTCTGGCAACTGCCGGCCGACACGCACATCATCGACTGGCTCGACGCTAGGGCTATCGCCTACGACGTGATCTGCGAGGACGACCTCGACCAGCACGGGCTGGCGCTGCTGGCCCCGTATCGCTGCGTGATGACCGGCACGCACCCGGAATACCCGTCCAAACGAATGATCGACGCCTTCGCTGCCTTTCAGGACCAGGGCGGTCGCTTCATCTATCTCGGCGGAAACGGCTTCTACTGGCGCACGTCCTACCATCCGACGCTTCCGGGGGTCATCGAGATGCGCCGGACCGAGGACGGGCTCAGGACGTGGTTCGCCGAAGGCGGCGAGTATTACCACGCCTTCACCGGCGAAATGGGCGGCATGTGGCGCCGGATGGGTCATGCGCCCCAGTCGGTGGCGGGTACCGGGATGACGGCCCAGGGCTTCGATCGGTCGACCTGGTATCGGCGACTCGCAGCCAGCCATGACCCGCGTGCAGCCTTCATCTTCGACGGCATCGGCCCTGACGAGCGGATCGGAGACTTCGGACGGCTCGGCGGCGGAGCCGCGGGCTGGGAAATCGATCGGGCCGACTTCAGGCTCGGCACGCCGCCGCACGCGCTGGTCGTGGCTACTGCCGACAACTTCGGGGATGCCTACCACTGGATGACCGAAGAGCAGACCCACACCCATGCCGCGATCACCGGAGAGACGTGCCCGCACGTCCACTGCGACATGGTCTTCTACGAGACCCCCAACGGCGGCGCGGTGTTCTCGACCAGTTCGATCGCCTGGGCAGGCGCTCTCAGCCACGCGGACTATGAAAACAACGTCTCCCGGATCACCGAGAACGTGATCCGGCGATTTGTCGACCCGGAGAAGTTCGACTTAGCGGATTGACGACGGGTCTCGTCGCACTGACCGGGACCTTCCATAGGCGCTCGGCCATGGTGGCACGTGCTTTCACTGCGCAGGGGATCTGCTGGAGGCCCTTCGACGCGCCCAGCGTGACCTTCCGGGCGCGCCCAGACTCCTTCACCCCTGGCCATGGGTGTCGCGTGAGTCCGATGCGGCCCCGGCCGCCAGCGCCGCGACGGCTCGTGGCCTTCCCTTCACGGCTATCCACCCGCGAACCGCAGCGAGCGGCAGGCAGGCCACCAGCCCGCCCAGCTTCGCCAGCGAGCCGAGGGCGCCGAACCAGAGGACGACGCACGCCAGTACGTCGGTGCCCATCCAGTGCAGCGCGAGCGCGAACCATACCGAGAGGTTCTCCGCGACGTCGCCGCCCACGGCCACCAGGGGCGCAAATC
>JACCRJ010000243.1 GCA_013813615.1 Lautropia sp.
CGCCGGGCTCTTCCACCTTGATCACCTCCGCCCCCATGTCCGCCAGAAACATGGAGCAGAAAGGACCCGCAAGGATGCGCGTCAGATCGACGACGCGAAGACCTTCGAGCTGCATGGGGTGTCCGACCCGCCTATTCGAGCTTTACGCCCGACTCCTTGACGATCTTGCCCCACTTCTCATAGTCCTTGAGCAGGAACGCCGCGAAGTCCGCACTCGACCCGCCGACCGGGGTCGCCCCTCCATTGATGATCTTCTCGCGGACTTCCGGCTGCTGCAGCGCCTTGTTGATTTCCGCATTCAGCCGGGCCACGATAGCGGGCGACGTGCCGGCGGGAGCGAACAGACCCAGCCAGATGCCGGCCTCGACGCCCTTGACCCCCGCCTCAGCGAGCGTCGGAGTGGTGGACAACATCGCCGAGCGCTTGGCCGTCGTCACGGCCACGGCAGTCAGTTGGCCGCCCTTGACCAGCGGCAGCACCGAGGGCACCGACATGATGGCCACGTCCACATGCCCGCCCATGACGTCGGCCATCGCGGGCGCAGCGCCCTTGTACGGCACCTGCAACAGCTTGATCGCCGCAACCGACTTGAATTGTTCGCCGAACATGTGGCCCATGCTGCCGTTGCCCGCTGTGGCCCAGCTGATGCCGCTGCCGGCTTTCCCCTTCGCAACCAGATCCCCCATGTTCGCCAGCCGGTTCGGGGCATTCGCCGACGCATTGGTGACCAGCGCGAGCGGCGCCTCCGACACCTGGATGATCGGCACGAAGCTCTTGATCGTGTCGTAACCGACGTTGGCATACAGATAGGGGCCGAGCGCCATGTTGTCGGACTGGCCCATCACGATCGTGTAACCGTCAGGGGCCGACTGGGCTGCCTGCGCGATCGCCAGATTGCCTGACGCGCCCGGACGATTTTCCGGCACGACCTGCCATCTGGACGATTCCGAGAGGGCGGCGGCGACGATGCGCGAAACGAAATCGGTGCCACCCCCGGGAGGAAATGGAATCAGCAGGCGGATCGGCTTGTTCGGGTAGTCCTGCGCGACCGCGGCCACGGAAACGAGCATCATGGTGGCGCCTAGAATGGCCCCCAGAGCGGCTGTCATCAATTTCATGCGGTTCCTTGAACGTTGTTGAAATGTTTGCTGAATACTAGCTTATCCACCGTAGACGTGGGCACCGCTCGACTACGGGGCCCGGGCCGCGGCACCGCCTCAGCGAACAGCCTGCCGATCATCCTGCCCATCCGGAACGGCATGCGCGGTCACGCGGTTCCTGCCGCTGCGCTTGGCGCCATACAACGCCCCATCGGCCCGGTTCAACAGGTCCGCAAACGTCGCGTCGTCTGCACTGAACTGGGCGACGCCGAAGCTGGCAGTGATCTTCAACGGCCCAACGGCGGTGTCGAATACCAGCGCCTCGATGTTGGCCCGGATGCGTTCGGCGCAGGCCAATGCATCCTGGATGCCGGTGCGCACCAGGATGATGGCGAACTCCTCGCCGCCCAGCCTGCCGACCATGTCGAAGCTGCGTACCGCGGATTCGGCGGTGCGGGCGATCGCCTCCAGCACCGCGTCGCCGACCTGGTGGCCCCGGGTGTCGTTTACCTGCTTGAAGAGGTCGGCGTCCATCATGATCACCGACAGCGCATCGCCGTAGCGCTGCGACAAGCGGAAATCGACATCCCCGCGGGCGAGGAACGCGCCCCGGTTCGGGAGTTGGGTCAACGAGTCGGTCAGCGCCCTCAGCCGCAACTGTTCTTCCAGCTCCCTGCGCCGGGCGATCTCCTGCTCGAGTTCCGCCTCCCGTCGCTTGTTCTCGTTGATGTCGATGGCGAAGCTGGCGACTCCGCCGCCGCGGGTCTTGAACTGGGTCACCCTGAACCAGCCGACACCCGGGAAGTGGCAATCGACGGGAGTGCCGTTCGCCTGCCGGTGCTGTTCCAACTGCCCTTGGACCCACGCCTCGGCCTTGGCGGGTTCCAAGGTCTGTTCCGCGATCGCCCGCACCAGATCGACGTACTGAAGAGGGGGCCGGCTGCCGGCGTCTGCCGGGCGAGAGAAGGCAAGGGAATGAAGCTTCTCGTACGGCTGGTTCCAGGCGATCAGCCTGCCTTGGTTGTCATAGACGGCGAACGGCATCGAACTGACTTCGATGCTTTCGAGCAGCAAGGCATGCTCTCGTTTGATCCGATCGATACTCTTTGCCATCGGGAGGGATCGACAAGTGGTGTGCGACCACGGACTCCGAAGCAACAGGACACGGAGCAACCTTCAGTGGCGACCTGCGCATCGCTGCGCGGGATGTGCGTCGAGTGCCGCCGGTCGGCCATCGTAAACCGCTCGGAGCCTCTTGACCGGACAGGGCTGGAATGATGCCACGCGCCAGCTGCGGCATGGACGTTC
>JACCRJ010000207.1 GCA_013813615.1 Lautropia sp.
AGTTCACCGTCATCATCGGCGGCTCCTTCGGCGCCGGCAACTACGGCATGTGCGGACGCGCCTATTCGCCACGCTTCCTGTGGATGTGGCCGAACGCGAGGATCGGCGTGATGGGCGGCGAGCAGGCCGCATCGGTGCTGGCCACCGTTCGGCGCGACGGCCTGGAGGCCCGGGGCGAGGCCTGGAGCCCGGAGGAGGAAGCCGCCTTCAAGGCGCCGATCCTCGCGCAGTACGAAGTCCAGGGGCATCCCTACTATGCCACCGCGCGGCTGTGGGACGACGGTGTGATCGATCCCGCCGACACCCGCCAGGTGCTGTCGCTCGCGCTGTCGGCAACTCTGAACGCGCCGGTCGCCGAGACCCGGTTCGGGGTCTTCCGGATGTAACGCCCAGCGGCGCCCGGCAACGCCCAGGCCGGTGGTGATCCCGAGGGAGCGTCGACAGGCTCCTACGCGACAGCCCGACGCCATTCCGCTCCCGCAATCGACCATCTACCGCACCGGCCTTTCCGCCACGCCCGGCCGGCCGCGATCATCCCTCGCAACAGCGCGCTGCGCGTGGAGATTGCGATGATCGACTCGAAGGTCTGCAGGACCGGGCTGGCCCTGGCGGTGGCTTTGACGCTCGGCGCATGCGCCACCCTCAGCAGCCCCGAGCCGGTCAACCAGGAAGTTTCCTTGCGCACCATCATGGGCGGGAACCGCATCGAAGCTACCTGCGAGGTCAGCAACGACCGAGCCAGCTGGACGGTGGTGTCCCCGATCATCCTCGCCGTCACCCGCTCCGAGAAGCCGCTGACGGTGGAATGCCGCACCGTCGACGGCAGCGAGGTAACCCGGGTCTTCCAGGCCGCCAAGTTCGGCGACCTGCCCCTCGGCGGCACAGCCCGCTACAGCTATCCGCCGGTTCTCGAACTGGAACTGGTTCGAGGCGGCAGGTCGCGTTCTCTGCAGGTCGGCGCACCGGCGTTCGCGCCGATCGACGACGTGAGCAAGGTGCCGATGGTCGGCGAAGAGGGCCGCGAAGGCTATCGGCGCTTCCTGGCCGGCGAATCCCCCCGCGCGTTCGCGATCTCCGACAGGGGCCGCTGGGTCAGGGTGAACGCGGGCAGCGACGCCGCCCGCCTGGCGGTGGAACGCTGCCAGTCCTACGGCGGCCGTTGCCGGCTCTACGCGGTGGGCGATCAGGTGGTCTGGGACCAGAACAACAACCTCGACCTGGTCGCCGCCTACTAGGAAGCTGTCGCACGTCATTGCGGGCGTGCGTCCGGCAGCCACGCCGGCCTCGTCATTCCGGCGCCTGCCGACTCCCTCCCGCCCAGTCCGACTGGGCGGTGATGGTCGATCACATCGAAAGCAGCGGTACCGAGGCCGGTCGGCTCGGGCTCGCAGGCGCAAGCGAGGCACTGCTGGAAGCGTTCGATCGCCTGACCGCGAGCTACGAGCGCAGCATGTCCATCCTCATCGATCCGCAGATCACCAGCTGACCTCCACGGCTGCGGCCAGGCGCCGAAGCTCCGGCTGGCGCTGCGGCAGGTGACGGCGCGGCCCCGGGGAACTGCCCCGTTAGAATGGGGCGTTACCGGGAGCCCGTGTGTTCGAGAAGATCCTGATCGCCAATCGCGGCGAAATCGCCTGCCGGGTCGCCGCCACCGCCAGCCGCCTGGGCGTGCGCACCGTCGCTGTCTACTCCGACGCGGATGCCGGCGCACGGCATGTCGACATGTGCGACGAGGCTTTCCACCTGGGGCCGCCACCGGCGCGCGAATCGTACCTGCGCGGCGACGAGATCATCCGCATCGCAACCGCCTGCGGGGCCGAGGCGGTCCATCCCGGCTACGGTTTTCTGTCCGAGAACGAAGCGTTCGCCCAGGCTTGCGGGGATGCCGGGCTGGTCTTCGTCGGGCCTCCTCCTGCCGCCATCAAAGCCATGGGCCTGAAGGCGGAGTCCAAGCGCCTCATGGCAGCGGCCGGCGTGCCGCTGGTGCCCGGTTATCACGATGCCGACCAGGACTTCGACAGGCTGAAGCAACAGGCGGAGCTGATCGGCTATCCGGTGCTGATCAAGGCCAGTGCCGGCGGCGGCGGCAAAGGCATGCGGGTGGTCGCTTCGCCCCGGGAGTTCGAGGCGATGCTCATCTCCTGCAAGCGCGAAGCGGCCGCCAGCTTCGGCAACGAAGCGGTCCTGATCGAGCGCTATCTCGTCAAGCCTCGCCACGTGGAGATCCAGATCTTCGCGGACCGTCAGGGCCACTGCGTCTACCTCTTCGAGCGCGACTGCTCGGTGCAGCGGCGCCACCAGAAAGTCGTCGAGGAAGCGCCGGCGCCGGGCATGACCGCCGAGCGTCGACGCGCGATGGGCGAAGCCGCGGTGGCGGCGGCGCGGGCGGTCGGCTACGTGGGCGCCGGAACCGTCGAGTTCATCGTCGACGCGAGCGGCGCGTTTTTCTTCATGGAGATGAACACCCGGCTGCAGGTGGAGCATCCGGTCACCGAGATGATCACCGGCTTCGACCTGGTGGAATGGCAACTGCGGGTTGCAGCGGGCGAGCCGCTGCCGGTTGACCAGGCTTCGCTCGCCATCGGCGGACACGCCATCGAAGCGCGCATCTATGCGGAGAACCCGGAGAAGGGCTTCCTGCCGTCCACCGGTGTGCTGAATCACCTGGCGATGCCAGCGGCGGTGCAGTTCCGGGTGGCTGCGGACGGCGCGGCCGCGGGGGCGGG
>JACCRJ010000226.1 GCA_013813615.1 Lautropia sp.
CTGCTGCTGTGTGCGACGGCGCCGCTGTCGGCCGACCTCGCCCGCGAGGCGGAGGCGCGCTTGAACGCGCCGCTGCTGGAGATCTACGGCTGCACTGAAGCCGGGCAGCTTGCCACTCGCCGCCCGACCCGCGCCGAGACCTGGGAGACGTTCCGCGGCGTGACCCTCTCGCAGCGCGAGGACGGCGAGGCGGCCGGCTGGTATGCCGAGGGCGGCCACATCGACAGCCCGACGCGGCTGTCGGACGTGCTGGCGCTGGAGTCGCCGACCCGGTTCCGGCTGCTCGGGCGCGATGCCGACATGGTCAACGTCGCCGGCAAGCGCACCTCCCTCGCCTATCTCAACCATCTCCTGTGCGCGATACCCGGCGTGATCGACGGCGCGTTCTTCAATCCTGACGAAGGCACCCGGGAGGTGTCGCGGTTGACGGCTTTCGCGGTCACCCGCACGCTGAGCGCAAAGGCCATCCTCGAGCAGTTGCGTCGAAAAACGGACGCAGTGTTCCTGCCGCGTCCGCTGCATCTGGTGGAGAAGCTTCCGCGAGCCGCCACCGGCAAACTGCCCCAGGCGGCGCTCCCCGAGCTGGCGCGCCGGTGCAGCGCCGAGGAACCGGCTGCGGGCAGCCCGCAGGCGTGAGCACGCAGCACTTCAGCATTGCCGTCGCCGCCGATCACCCGGCCTTCGTCGGCCACTTCCCCGGCCACCCGGTGCTGCCGGGGGTGGTGCTGCTGGCCGAAGTACTGGCCGGCATGGAACGCAACGTCGGCCTGCCGGTGGACCGGCTCCTGATCAGGTCCGCCAAGTTCCACGCGGCGGTCGCCCCGGGCTCGACCCTCGCCGTCGAGGTCGTCTGCGGCACCGGCATCGGCTTCACGGTAAGCTGCCAGGGTACACGGGTGGCATCCGGCACGATCGCCGCCGGCACCGGTGGCAGCGCATGAACTGGAAGACCCGCAAGGAGCGCAGCAACCTCTTCACCGTCCGCATGGCGCGGCGCCTGACGCAGGTGCTGCCGTGCCGGGTGGGACGCTGGCTGCTGTTTCCGACCGCGCTGTATTTCCTGGCAGCGACCCCCCGGGCCCGGGCCGCTTCGCGGCAGTTCCTCGGCTGCGTGCTGCCTGAGCCGCCGGGCCTGCGCCAGGTGTTCAGGCACTACCTCGGCTTCGCAACGGTGGTGATGGATCGCGCTTACCTGCTGCGCAACGACCTCGACGGGTTCTGCATCGAGATCGAAGGCGAGCCGGCCGTCGAGACGATCCGGCGCGCCGGCCGGGGCGGCTTCCTGCTGGGCGCGCACCTGGGCAGCTTCGAAGCGCTGCGCGCGCTTGGCCGCGAGAAGCTGGAGCAGCCGCGGATCGTGATGGTGATGTACGAGGAAAACGCCCGCATGATCAACGAAGCGCTGGCCATGCTCAACCCGGACCTGCAGCAGGACATCATCGGCCTGGGCAAGGCCGACTCGATGATCCGGGTCAAGCATGCGCTCGATGCGGGCGCGATGGTGGGCATCCTCGCGGACCGGCTGCTCGACACCGAAGCCTCGCCTGACGACCAGCGGGTCGTGTCCTTCCTCGGGCGTCCGGCCGCTTTTCCGGTGGGTCCGTTCAGGATGGCCGCCCTGCTGAAGCGGCCGGTCGTGCTGATGCTCGGGCTCTACCTGGGCGGAAACCGCTACCGGCTGGTGTTCGAGGACCTCTGCGACTTCTCCGGCCTGGCCGGCAACCGCGCGGCAGCGATCGACGAGGCACTGCGCCGTTATGTCGCGCGCCTCGAGCACTACAGCCGGACCTACCCCTACAACTGGTTCAATTTCTTCGACGTCTGGGAAAGTGCGACACCGGTTGCGGCCGCCGACAAGGTGCAGCCGGCATGAGAGGACCAATCCCGATCGCACCGGCGGTCGTGCTGCTGGCGATGCTCGCACTGTCGGCGGCGGTGCTGCCGGTGCTCCCGGCCTCGGCGGCTGAGCCGGCGCCGCCGGCGGGAAGGGGTGAGCCGGCGCGGACGGGTGAGCCGCCGCCGGCGCGGGCCGTGGAATCCGGGGCGCTGACGCTTGAGGCACTGCTGAAGCGGATCGGCGGCAAGGCCAGGCAGGAGACCCGCTTCGAAGAGAAGAAGTATCTGGCGGTGCTGGATGCGCCGGTGCAATCGGCCGGCGTGCTGCGCTTCCAGGCGCCTGATCGGCTGGAGAAGAACACCGAGCGGCCGATCCGGGAATCGCTGATGCTGGACGGCGCCCTGCTGGTGGTGGAGCGCGACGGCAAGCGCCGATCGATGCCCGCCGCCCAGTTGCCGGGCGTCGCGGCCCTGGTCGGCGGGTTGCGCGACACCCTGGGTGGCGATGCCGAAGCGCTGCGGCGCGTCTTCAAGGTGGTGCTGCAGGGCGACCCGCAGAACTGGCAGATGGACCTGCTGCCCCTGGATGCCACCTCTGCGCAGCTGGTGACCCGGATCACGCTGCGCGGCCGCGGCGATCAGCTGCTCGAGGTCGAGATGCTGCAGGCCGACGGCGACAGGTCGGTCATGACCCTGTCGCCTGGGAGCCTGCCAACCCCGGCAGGCTCCTAGATGAGCCGGCTACACGCCGCCCGCTCGACATGAAGGTCCGGATCGGGCTGTGGCTGGGGCTGGTCGCAGCCTGCCTGCTGGTGATCAGCGGAACCCGCTTCACCGCCGACATGTCCGCCTTCCTGCCGGCCTCGCCCACGGCCGCGCAGCAACTGCTGGTGGACCAGTTGCGCCACGGGCCGGTGGCGCGGGTCCTGCTCCTGGCGATTGCCGGGCCGGCGCCGTCCGCGCCGCAGCGCGCGCAGCTTTCGCAGGCGCTGACGCAGAAGCTGCGCGGCGCAGAGGGCTTTGCCGCAGTGACCAACGGCGCGCAGCTGCCGGGCGGCGGCGAACAGGAACTGCTGTTCCGGTATCGCTACCTGCTGGGCGATGCGGTCGACGCCGGCCGCTTCACATCCGCCGGCCTGCGCAGCGCCATCCGGCAAAGCCTCCAGGACCTAGCCTCGCCGATGGGCCTCGCGCTCAAGGACCTGCTGGTGAGGGATCCTACCGGCGAGATGCTTCGGCTGATCGACCAGCTCGAGCCGGCCGAGGCGCCGGCAAGCAACGAAGGCGTCTGGAGTTCCGGCGACGGCACCCGCGCGCTCGTCCTGGTGCAGTTGAAGGAAGACGGGACCGAACTCGACGCCCAGGAGGCGGCGCTCGCCACCATCCGGCGGGCGTTCGAGGAGGCCCGCCAGGCCCTGGGCAGCAGCGCGACGCTCGAAGTCACCGGCGCAGCCCGCTTCGCGGTCGAAGCGCGCCATCGGATCCGATCGGACGTGGAGCGGCTCTCGCTGATCGGTTCGGCTCTGATCCTGCTGCTGCTGGGATTCATCTATCGTTCGCCCCGGCTGCTGCTGCTCGGCGTCGTGCCGGTCGCCTCCGGCGCACTGGCCAGCATCGCCGCGGTGTCGCTCGTCTTCGGCCAGGTCCACGGCATCACGCTCGGGTTCGGCATCGCGCTGATCGGCGAAGCGATCGACTATGCCATCTACATCTTCATCCAGGGCAACCACGCGCGCCTGTGGCGCACCATCCGCCTCGGTGTGCTGACCTCCCTGATCGGCTTCTCCACGCTTCTGTGGTCGGGCTTTCCCGGACTTTCGCAGCTGGGTCTGTTCGCGGTCACCGGCATCCTCACCGCGGCACTGGTGACGGGGGGGCTGCTGGGTCCGCTGTTCGCCCGCGAGACGGTGCCGGTGCCCGCGCCGCTGGTGCGCGCACTGGGCGTTCTGCTTCGGTTTCTGCGCCGGCTGCGCTGGCTGCCGGCGGTGGCTGCTGCCGGTGCGCTGGCAGTCCTGCTGGTTCTCTCGCTGCGCCAACCGCTCTGGGAGCCCAGCCTGGAAGCCCTCAGCCCCGTCGGCGAAGCCGGCAAGGCCCTTGACACGCTGCTGCGCAGCGAACTCAAGGCGCCGGACATGCGATACGTGGTGGCGCTGGTTGCGGGGGACGCGAACGAGGCACTGGCGGGCGCCCAGGCAGCGTCCGGACTGCTGCAACCGCTGGTCGAGCGCGGCGTCCTCGCAGGATTCGAATCGCCGTCGCGGCTGCTGCCCGACCGTGCCACACAGCTGCGGCGCCGGGACGCGCTGCCCCAGCCGCAGCAGCTGCAGGATCTGCTTGCAGAAGCCACCGCCGGCACGCCGCTGCGCACCGAAAGACTGGCACCGTTCCTCGAGGACGTGGAGCGCTCGCGTCAGCTCGAGCCGCTGCGGGTGGACGACGTCGCCGGCACCGCGATCGGCCTGGGCCTCGACTCGATGATGGTGTCCGGTGCAGGCCGCAGCACCGCGATCCTGCCCCTGCGTGCACCCGACAACCCGCCGGGCGGCGCGCCGGATAGCGTGGGGAACAGCGGGCTTGCGCAGGGCACGCTGGACGCGCCGGCGGTCCGCGCGGCGCTGGCCACCTACCACGGCCCCGGCGCGATCCACCTGATCGACATCAAGGCCGAAAGCGATGCGCTCTATGCCGGCTACCTCAGGGAGGCAATCCTCCTTGCATCCGCCGGCCTGGCGCTGATCGTGCTGTTGATCGCCGTGGTGCTCCGGTTCGACTGGCGGCGGCTGTACCGCGTCGTCCTGCCGATCGCGGCCTCCCTCACCTGCGTCATCGCCGGCCTCGCGGCAGCGGGCATCGGCCTCACGATCCTGCACCTGGTGGGACTGCTGCTCGCGGCCGCCGTGGGTTCCAACTACACGCTCTTCTTCATCGACAACGACGACGACGACCCGAGGCTGCTGGCCTCGCTGGCCCTGGCCAACGC
>JACCRJ010000236.1 GCA_013813615.1 Lautropia sp.
GACTGGACACGGTGGATGAGGACGGCTCCGTCGTGCACTACGAGGAAGCCAAGCCGCACTAGGAGCCTGTCGGGGTTGGGCAAGGGGGCGCGCGGTGGACGGCAGGGATGAGATGCAAGGCGCTCGAAGGGGTCAATACCAGGGGTATTGACCCCTTCGGGCAACGCCGCAGATCGCCCTGCCTTCCGCCGCCCGCCGGGTTCGCACCGGATCGGGCCCCATGCGGCGTTGCGCAACCTGGTCGATATCTCTGATATCGACCAGAACACGCGCCTTGCCTGGGGCCCGACGCGGTGCGAACGCGCCCCTTGCCCAACCCCGGCAGGCTCCTAGGGACCGCTGCCGGTCCATTGCACCGGCAACGTTGCCAGCGCGGTACCCAGCGCATGCACCAGCCCGTCGAGCGCCGGCTGCGAGCGCAGGATGTGCGCGGTGCCGATGGTGCTCAGGTACCCGCCGAAGCGGCCCTTGTCCTCGAAGCGGTTGCGAAATGGACTTGCCGCGAGCAGGCCTGCGATATGGGTGGTGATGCCGCCGCCGATCAGCAACCCGCCGGTGGCGCCGAATGTGAGGGCGACGTTGCCGGCGTAGCCGCCGAGCAGCGCGCAGAAGGTGTCGACCACCTCCCGGCTCAGCGTGTCGGTGCCCGCGACTGCGCGGGCGGTGATGTCCTGCGGCGCCGGCAGGGGTTGCGACGCTGCAGGGTCGGCGCGCACCGTAGCCACGGCCCGATAGAGTAGCGGCATGCCGATGCCCGACAGCAGCTTCTCCGCCGAAACATGGTCCATCTGGTCTGCCGCCGCTGCGAGGACCTCGCGCTCGAAACGGGTCCTGCCCGACAGCGTCACATGGCCGCCTTCACCGGGGATGGCGTGCCAGCCGGCGGCGTCCCGCAGCAAGCCTGCACAGCCCAGGCCGGTGCCGGGGCCGATGACTGCCATCGTGGCTGCGAGGCTCGGCCGCGTCGGTCCGATGGTCTCCAGGTCCCGGGCTGCCAGGGTCGGCAGAGCCCATGCCAGCGCCTCGAAATCGTTGACGATCCAGAGCGCAGCCAGGCCCAGGGACAAGATCAGGTCGGCGCCGTCGATGACGAAGTCGGTATTGGTCAGGCGGACCGGCCCGAGGCGGGCTGCTTGCACCGGCGTCGCGACCGCCAGGGCGGCGCTGATCGGCCTGGGAGCTGCGCACGCGCGGGTATCGCGTCCGACCTGGGTCAGATAGGCCCGCGCCGCGCCGCTCAGGCTGGAATGATCGGCGGTGCGCAGCACCCGAACCAGGCTCGGCGCCGCATGCGCGGCCTCGGCAACCGCGAACCGCACCTGGGTGCCGCCGACGTCCGCCAGCAGCGTGGGGTAGGGCCAGTCGTTCATAAGCCGATGATGCCAGCAAACCGGCCGCGGCTCGCAGTTGACTACAATTCGGTCAAGCTCGTCTTCAACATTCCACTACCTGCAGGTGCCATGACCAACAACGACCGACAAACCCTCGGCTTCCAGGCCGAGGTCAAGCAATTGCTTGATCTCATGATCCATGCGCTTTACAGCAACCGTGAGATCTTCCTGAGGGAGCTGATTTCGAACGCGTCGGACGCCTGCGACAAGCTGCGTTTCCAAGCGATCGACAACGACAAGCTGTACGAAGGCGACTCCGATCTCGGCATCCGCATCAGCGTGGACCGGCAGGCGCGCACGATCCGGATCTCCGACAACGGCATCGGACTGAGCCGCGAGGAGGCGATTGCCAACCTCGGCACCATTGCTCGCTCCGGCACCCGCGAATTCTTCAGTCGGCTGACCGGTGACGCCGCCAAGGACTCCAACCTGATCGGCCAGTTCGGGGTCGGCTTCTACTCCTCGTTCATCGTCGCGAAGCAGGTCGTCGTGGAGAGCCGCGGCGCCGGGCTGCAGGCTTCCGAGGGGATCCGCTGGACGTCGGAGGGGGCCGGCGACTTCACCATCGAATCCATCGAGCGCGGCCAGCGCGGCACGGACGTCACCCTTCACCTGCGCGACAACGAACCCGATGCCGAAAGCGGCCACGAGTTCGATTCGCTGCTGGAAGACTACAAGCTGCGCAGCATCGTGCGCAACTACTCCGACCACATCTCGCTGCCGATACGGATGAAGAAGACGCAGTGGGACAAGGACAATCAGAAGAACGTCGAGACCGAAGAATGGGAAACGATCAACCAGGCGCGGGCCCTGTGGCTGCGACCGAAGAGCGAGCTCGCAGAGAGCGACTACCACGAGTTCTACCGGCACCTCAGCGGCGACACCGACGCGCCGCTCGCCTATACCCACAACCGGGTGGAGGGCCGCACGGAATACACGCAACTGCTGTTCGTGCCGCCCCGCGCGCCGTTCGATCTCTGGGATCGCCAGCAGCGCCACGGCCTGCGCCTCTACGTGCGCCGTGTGTTCATCATGGCCGACGCCGAGCAGCTGATGCCGGCGTACCTCCGGTTCGTCAAGGGCATCATCGACTCCAACGATCTGCCGCTGAACGTCTCGCGGGAGATCCTGCAGGAGAGCCGGGACGTCAAGGCGATCCGCGAAGGCTGCGCGCGGCGCGTGCTGTCGATGCTCGAGGAAATGGCGGAGAACCGCAAGGACGACTACCGGGGATTCTGGAAGGAGTTCGGCCAGGTACTGAAGGAAGGGATCGGCGAAGACATCGGCAACCAGGCGCGGATCGCGGCGCTCCTGCGCTTTCAGAGCACGGTGGATGCGCCGGCTGACGCCGCAGAGGCGGGCCCCGCCGAAGCGGGCGCCGCCGAAGCTTCCGCGGAATCGGCCGACGCTTCCGCCGCCGAGGGCGACAACCTGGTTTCGCTCGCCACCTACAAGGCTCGGATGAAGCCGGCGCAGGAGTCGATCTACTACGTGACCGCCGAGACCCTCGCAGCCGCGCGCAACAGTCCGCACCTCGAAGTGTTCCGAAAGAAGGGCATCGAGGTCCTCCTGATGAGCGACCGGGTCGACGAATGGATGCTGTCGTTCCTCATGGAGTTCGACGGCACCCCGCTCGTCTCGGTCTCACGCGGTTCGCTGGACCTGGGCAAGCTGGCGGACGAGGGAGAGCGCAAGCAGACGGAAGCGATCGCCGGCGAATTCAAGGAGCTGACCGGACGCATCGCCGCCTCGCTGGGCGAGCGGGTGAAGGAGGTCCGCGTCACCGATCGACTCACGGACTCCGCGTCCTGCCTGGTCTCCGCCGAAGGCGACATCAGCGGCACGTTGGAACGCCTGCTGAAGCAGGCGGGGCAGCAGGCGCCGGATCGCAAGCCGATCCTGGAAATCAATCCGCAGCATCCGCTGGTCAAGCAGTTGCGCAACGAGACCAGTGCGCGGTTCGACGACTGGGCCAGTCTGCTGTTGGACCAGGCGCTGCTCGCTGAAGGCGGCAAGCTGGATGATCCATCCGGTTTCGTCAGGCGCATGAACGAACTGCTGCTGGCCCTGACCACGGGCTCCCGCTAGGAGGCTGCCGGTCCCCAGCCTTTCAAGCGTGGATCCCCAGCCGGCGATCACGTTTTCGGAACAGGACGGCATCCGCTTCCTGCACTTCGGCAGCCCTTGGGTGCAGGGCGCGATGCGCCTCGCGGACCCGTTGTCGCTCGAGCTCGCCTACGTCAAGGACATGATGGCCTGGCTGCTGTTCCTCGATCCCCCGCCGCGGATCCTGCAGCTTGGCCTCGGCGCCGGATCCCTGACCAGGTTCTGTCACCGCCACTTCAGGGGCTCCGAAGTCACGGTCGTTGAAATCAGCCGGTCGGTGATCGACGCTGCGCATCAGTGGTTCAAGCTTCCCCAAGCCGACGGCGGACGGCTCGACATCGTGCGGGCCGACGCCGGCATCTATGTGGCGAGACCGCGGGTGAAGGAACGGTTCGGCGTGATCCAGGTCGATCTGTACGACCAGGACGCGGCGGGTCCTGTCCTCGACAGCGCGGCGTTCTACCGGGCCTGCCATGCGGCGCTGGCCACCCCCGGGGTGATGGTGGTGAATCTGTTCGGCCGCCACGCTTCCTTCCAGCGCAGTCTCGCGCGCATCGGCGCCGTGTTCGACCAGACGATCTCCCTGACACGGCGCGACGAAGGCAACCTGGTGGTGCTGGCGCTCAAGGGCCCGCCGCTGCGAATGACCCGGCGCGAGCTTTTCGAGCGCGCCGACGCCATCCAGGCGCGCTATTCACTCCCGGCCAGGGGCTGGGCAAAGACCGTACGTGCCGCCCTTGCGGTATCCTGAGGGCGGCGGATCCAGAAGGAGAAAGAACTCATGACCAGACGTGAAGTGGTCCTCGTGAGCGCGGTGCGAACAGGGGTCGGCGATTTTGGTGGCGCACTCAAGGACGTCCCCCCATGCGACCTGGCGTCGCTGGTGATCCGGGAATCTCTGTCGCGCGCAAAGGTCGACCCGGCCAGTGTCGGCCACGTGTTCTTCGGCCACGTGATCAACACCGAACCCCGGGACTGTACCTCTCGCGCGTCGGCGCGCTGAACGCCGGCCTGCCTCAGGAAGTGGCGGCGGCCAATGTCAACCGCCTGTGCGGCAGCGGATTGCAGGCGATTATCTCGGCAGCGCAGGCCATCATGTTGGGCGACACAGACGTCGCTGTGGGAGGCGGCGCGGAATCGATGAGCCGCGCGCCCTATATCCTGCCGAGCAACCGATGGGGCGCCCGCATGGGCGATGCGACGGTGGTGGACATGCTGGTCGGCGCGCTTTCGGATCCGTTCGACACGGTCCACATGGGCATCACCGCGGAGAACGTCGCAGCTCGTTACGAGATCAGCCGCCAGGCGCAGGACGAGCTGGCGGTGCAAAGCCACCAGCGGGCTTCGCGGGCGTGGAAGGAAGGCCGGTTCGCTTCGCAGATCGTACCGGTGCAGACAACGGTCAGGCGCAAGCCCTGGACCTTCGCTGCCGACGAGCACGTCCGGGACGACGTGACCGTGGAGAGCCTTGCCGGCCTGCGGGCGGTGTTTCAGAAGGACGGATCGGTCACAGCCGGCAACGCGTCCGGCATCAACGACGGCGCAGCCGCCGTGGTGCTGATGGAAGCGGCCGAGGCCGCGCGGCAGGGTCTCGAACCGCTGGCGCGGCTCGTCAGCTACGGCCACGCCGGTGTCGAACCGCTCTTCATGGGTATCGGTCCGGTGCCGGCCAGTCGCATCGCCTTGAAGAAGGCCGGATTGAAAGTCTCCGACCTCGACATCATCGAGGCCAACGAGGCGTTCGCCGCGCAGGCGTGCGCGGTCGCGAAGGAACTGGACCTCGATCCTCAGAAGGTCAATCCAAACGGCAGCGGCATTTCCATCGGCCATCCGGTGGGGGCCACCGGCGCCCTCATCACCACCAAGGCGGTCCATGAATTGCAGCGCATCGGGGGCCGGTATGCCCTGGTCACCATGTGCATCGGTGGCGGCCAGGGGATCGCGGCGGTCTTCGAGCGAACCTGACCGTCGGGAACTGCCGCCGGGGTCGGGGTACGGCGTGCCGTCCCGTCAGGAGACGGCGGCTGCCGCCTCGCGCGACAGGTCCGCTGCCGAGTCGGCGATGGCCTGGGATGTCGGGCCCGACGGGCCGGCCGGGCCCGCGGTTTCTGCTGCCTGCTCCAGGAACTCCGACAGGACGGCCACCAGCTCGGGTGCATGCTCGGGCGCGATCATCTTCACATGGTGCGCGCTCATCGTGCGCAACGCGACCCCTTCGCCGATCATCCCGTCCCAGCCCAGCAGGGGATCGTCGTCGATCACGCTCGGCCTGACGTCCCGGATGCTGGCGGTGATCAGCAGCATCCGGCCAGGGTAGGGGGAGGGCGTGTAGTCGTCCCAGGCCTTGGACATCGCATCTGCCGAGGCCTGGATCGCCTGCGCCGCACTGGTCGCGGCGACGTCCGGATCCTTGCCGAACAGGTCGTTATCCTTGCGGGTCAGATGCCGGTAGAAATAGGTGAGGCGCGAGCCGAGATAGCCAGGGAGGACTTGGTGACCACCGCGGCCAGTCCGGCGTCCTGCACCATGTACGCCAGGCGGTCGGCGGGATAGCCGGGGTCCAGCGGCACATAAGCCGCGCCTGCCTTGAGGATCGCCAGTTGCGCGACCACCATCTCGAAGCCCCGTTCCAGGCACAGGCCCACCAGCTTGCCGCGCGCCAGACCTCTCGCGCGCAACGCCCAGGCGAGCCGGTTGGAGCGGGACCACAGCGCGCCGTAGGTCAAGGTCTTGCCGGCTGCCGCCAGCGCGGTCCGCCGGGGCGCACTCAGCGCCTGCGCTCCGATCAGGTCCTGCACCAGCCGGTTGCGGTCGTGATCGAGACCGGTGTGGTTCCACCGGGCGAGCGTCTGCGACTGCTCCGCATCCAGCGCCTGGATATCCTTCAGGGGGCTTTGCGGCGTCTGCAGGATCCCCCGCAGGAGCGTTTCATAGCCGGCGAGCCATCGCCTCACCGTCCGGGCGGTGAACAGGTCCGTATTGAACTGGCACTCCAGCCGCAGGCCTGCGGCGCTCTGCGAGATGTTGAGGAACAGCTCGAAGGCCTCGAAGTGGCGGGGAACCGGCATCGGCTCGAGGCGGACCCCCGCGGATCCGAGGCAGTCGAGCTCGAACGGCTGGTCCAGGTTGAACATCACGCCTACCAGTGGCACGCGGCTGGCATCGCGCGGGATCTGGAGTTTCTGCAGCAGCGTGCCGAAGGTGTATTGCTGGTGCTCGAGCGCATCCAGCAGCAGGTCCTTGGTGCCCGCGACCAGCTCCGCCGCGGTCTGTCCCAGTGTCAGCTGGAAGCGGATCGGCAGCAGGTTGACGCAATGGCCGACGAGGCTGTCCATGCCGCAGCGCGACTGGCCGGCGCTGGGCACGCCGATCACGATGTCGTCCTGGCCCGAGAGGCGGGCAAGCAGGGCGGCGAATCCGCCGGCGAGCACGCTGAACAGGCTGGTGCCGGCGCCCCCGGCCATCCGGCGCAGGTCCCTCACGAGAGT
>JACCRJ010000258.1 GCA_013813615.1 Lautropia sp.
GGCTCCCACTGGGACCTCCCCATCTACAGCTCCCCGCTGCCGGGCCATCCGTTCGCCCCCTTCAGGCGGCTGGGGCAACAAATGCTCTATCGCTGGTACCAGATGCAGGACGAGGCGGCATGGCGGCAGTTCGATGAAGTCATGAGAGCGGTGGAGGAAGACAGCAGCAACAGGTAGAGTACAGGCACGACTACAGGCTGGCAGTACGGCAGCGGGACCTCGACAACAAACACTCCGGGAGAGAATCGTGGATAGACGCAGACTGACCAGGCTTGTCACCATCGCAGCCCTCGCCACGGGCACGTTGCCGTGGGCGGGCAGCGCCGGCGCCCAGGCGAAGGAAGTGACGATCGCCCATCAGGACATGATGGTTCCCTGGCGTTATGCACACGCCACGAAGGAAGTGGAGAAGGCCACCGGCTACAAGATCAACTACCGCAAGTTCGGCGGTGGCGGCGACGTGATCCGCGCGATGGCTTCCGGCCAGGTACACATCGGCGAAGCGGGCTCCGCGCCGATTGCCGCCGCCCTGTCGCAGGGCCTGCCGTTGCAGCTGGTCTGGATCCTCGACGACATCGGCGCCGCGGAAGTGCTGGTGGCCCGCAACGGCAGCGGCATCAATTCGCTCGCGGACCTGAAGGGCAAGAAGATCGGCGTGCCGTTCACCTCGACCACGCACTTCCACACCATGGTGGCGCTGGAAGCCGCCAAGATCGATCCCGCTTCGGTGCGTGTCCTCAACATGCGCCCGCCCGAGGTTGCGGCCGCCTGGGAGCGCGGCGACATCGACGCCACCTTCATCTGGGAACCGGTCCTGTCCCGCGTGCTGGCCAGCGGCAAGCCGCTGATCACTTCCGGGGAGATCGCCAAGCAGACCGGCAAGGCGACCTTCGACGGCGTGGTGGCGCAGGCCGATTGGGCCAAGGCCAACAGCGACTTCGTCGTCAAGTTCATCAAGGTGATGGCGGCAGCCGACGCCGACTACCGCGCCAACAAGGACAAGTGGACCGCCGGTTCGCCACAGGTGAAGGCGATCGCGGACATCAGCGGTGCGAAGGCGGAAGACGTACCGGCCGGGCTCGCCCTCTACGGCTTCGTGTCGATGCAGGAACAGGTCGGCAAGACCTGGCTGGGTGGCGGCAAGGACGGTGGTGCGGCACGCTCGCTTGCAGACACTGCGGCCTTCCTGAAGTCGCAGGGCACCATCCAGCAGGTCCTTGGAGACTACTCGGTGGGTGTCAACCCGCAGTATGTGGAAGCCGCGCTCAAGTAACCGGCTGGCCGGCAATCGGCTGGCCCGCAACCGGCTGGCCCGCTGCTGCACCCGGCGACCAAGGCGCGCATGAGCACGCTCGACCTGCAGGGTGTCAGCGTCAGTTTCGCCGCCCGCGGTGGCGGCGCGACGCAGGCGCTGGCGTCGGTGGACCTGCAGATGAGTTCCGGCGACTTCGTGGTCGCGATCGGGGCATCCGGCTGCGGCAAGACAACCCTCCTCTCCTGCATCGCGGGCTTCCTGCAACCGACCGGCGGGCGCATCCTGCTGGACGGTGCGCCGATCGTCGGGCCGGGTTCGGATCGGGGCGTGGTGTTCCAGAAGCACGCCTTGCTGCCGTGGCTGAACGTCCTCGACAACGTCGAGTTCGGGCTCAGGATGCGCGGCATGCCCAAGGCGGAGCGGGGCCCGATCGCGCGGCAGAAACTTGCCGCCGTCGGCCTCGACAAGGTCGCGGACCATCCCGTCTACCAGCTCTCGGGCGGCATGCAGCAGCGGGTTGGCATCGCCCGCGCGCTCGCGTCCAATCCGGACGTACTGCTGATGGACGAACCGCTGGGTGCGCTGGATGCGCTGACGCGCGAGCAGATCCAGGAGACCATCATCCGGCTGTGGGACGCGGAGAAGAAGATGGTGTTCTTCATCACCCACGACGTGGAGGAGGCGCTCTTCATGGCGACGCACCTGCTGGTGATGTCGCCGTCGCCTGGCCGAATCGTCCACCGCTACCAGCCGGATTTCGGTCGCCAGTTCATCGCCGGCGGCAATGCACGAGCGGTCAAGTCGCAGCCGGCGTTCATCCGCATGCGCGAAGAGATCATCGGCCTGATCCACACCACGTTGCACTGAATCCAGGGACGAGAGAATGGCGGACGGCAAGACCAGCAACGCCAGCGTCGCGCTGCTCGGCGAAGGCCGCACCACCACCATCTCGGTCGTCACCGTCTGCCTGCTGTTTCTGGTGTGGTGGCTGGCGACGCACCTGCGCTGGCTGCCGCCGCTGGTGCTGCCCTCGCCGGAGGCGGTCTGGAACGCCTTCATGGCCTCCAACCGGGGCGAGCTGCAGGGCGGCACGACGCTGCTGGAGCACTTCGGCTGGAGCTTTGCCCGCGTCTTCGGCGCGTTCTTCCTGGCCGTCGTGACCGCGGTCCCGGCCGGCATCCTGATGGGAGTGTCCCGGGTCGCCCGCGGGGTGTTCGACCCGCCGATCGAGTTCTACCGGCCGCTGCCGCCGCTCGCCTACCTGCCGCTGGTGATCATCTGGTTCGGCATCGAGGAGACCTCGAAGGTCATCCTGATCTACCTCGCCTGCTTTGCACCGCTGGCGGTGTCTGCCCGCGCGGGCGTCAAGTCGGCCACCATCGAACAGATCAACGCCTCCCGCTCGATGGGGGCGTCCTTCCTGCAGGTGGTGCGCCATGTGATCCTGCCGGCGGCGCTGCCGGAGATCCTCACCGGCATGCGCATCGCCATCGGCTTCGGCTGGACCACGCTGGTTGCCGCCGAGATGGTGGCCGCCACCGCCGGCCTCGGCCAGATGGTCCTGAACGCGTCCAACTTCCTGCGCACCGACATCGTCGTGATGGGCATCATCGTGATCGGCATCGTTGCCTATCTCTTCGACATGCTGATGCGAAGACTCGAGCAGTGGCTGGTGCCCTGGAAGGGCAAGATGTAGCGGCGGTTCATCAGTCGTGCGGCGGCGGGGTCGGATCCGATACCCATCGCACAAGCACCGGGAAATGGTCGGAACCGAGGGCAGGCCTACCAAAGAACTGGAGACTGTCCAGAAACGATTGACCAGCACGTGATCAACGGGGATGCCAAGCCACCCTCCAAACGCCGACGGCCAGGTCGGAGCAAGCCCGGTTGCCCGATGC
>JACCRJ010000261.1 GCA_013813615.1 Lautropia sp.
CGGCCGGTGGATATGGTGGAAGTGTTCCGTAGTTCCGATGCGCTGCCCGGGATCGCCCGCGAGGCGATCGATATCGGCGCGAAAGTGCTGTGGGCGCAGCTTGGCGTGCGCAACGACGAGGCGGCGCGCTTGGCGGAGGCTGCGGGGCTGAAGGTCGTCATGAACCGCTGCCCTAAGATCGAGCTGTTCCGCCCGTTTTGGAAGCCCCGTTTGAACCAGGCGATTTAGGCCTTGCCGACGGGCCATGTCCCTGACGCTGTTTTTGTCGGATTGTTGTGCTTTTGCCCCCTTACCTTCCCAGGAGGAAGCCATTGAGACAATGAAGGACGACAAACCCGTCAACAACGGCGTCAACGTCGAAGCGCTGTTCGGCGCGCAGGCAGCGCTGGCAAACACACCGGAAGCGGCGAAGTTCAAGTGGCGCTCGACGGTCGAGTGGATCACCGGCACGCGCACCCGCTCCACCATCGAGGGCTTCTACGGCTTGGGTGCCGAGCAGAAGCACAAGACGAAGTTCACGCTGAATGCACTCACGTCGCTCGGGGTGAAACTCGTGGGCCGGCTGGCCGGCGTTCGTGACGGCAAGGTCCAGTTCTCCGGATCGTTGCGCAATCTGTGCGAGTTGGCCGACCTCAAGCTGAACCGGCTGCTGAACACGATGGACGATTGGGCTGCGGAGAACGGCGTGAGCGACGCGGTCGGTCCTCCGCATCGCCCTGAGCCGACGCGTGTCGAAGCATCGCCGCCGCTCGGGCTCGATTTGCATCGCGCCGGGATCAAGACGATTGTCTGGGCGACCGGGTTCCGCCCCGACTACTCCTGGCTGCACGTCCCGGTCCTCGACCTGAAGGGCAACATCCGCCATGACGGCGGCGTCGTGACGGAAGCGCCAGACCTGTACGTTATGGGCCTGCCGTTCTTGCGGCGCCGGAAGTCGAGCCTCATCGACGGTGTCGGCGACGATGCGCGTGATCTGAGTGCTCACCTCGTATCCCATCTCGGCGCGCGGAGCGCCGGCGCCTGACTGATCTATCCTCCACCCGTTGATTGGCAGTTTCTCGGCGGCCAGATCCTCTGTTTTGGGAGCGAGCGCCGATCGCCTATGATCAACGGCTCGCCGTCTCTCAATGCCTCACCGTTTCCGGGGATCGACTCACCATGGATCAGCAGCAGTACCTCATCCAGCCGCCTCTCACCAAGGGCCTGCCGGTCTCGCCGGTCCGCGACCTGGATCCGCAAGCCGTGCGCGCCGCCGGCTGGAAAGTGCTGGACGACCAGTTGCCGTATCCGCTGGCGATCCTGAAGGCCAGCGCGCTAACGCACAATTCGCGATGGATGAGCGCCTTCCTCGAGCGCTTCGACGTTTGCCTGGCGCCGCACGGCAAGACGACGATGAGCCCGGCGCTGTTCCAGCGCCAGCTGGCCGACGGCGCCTGGGGCATCACCGCCGCCACGGTCCAGCAGGCGGCGGTGATGTTCTCGTTCGGCGTCAAACGGGTCCTGCTGGCCAACCAGCTCGCCGGAACGGCGGCGCAACGCTGGGCCTTCGACATTCTCGCCGAGCGGCCCGACATCGAGTTCATCGCCGTCGTCGATTCACTCGAAGGCATCGCTGCTCTGGACCGCGTCGGCCGGGAACTGGCGGCGGCGCGGCCGCTGCGGCTGCTGGTCGAACTGGGCATGGCCGGCGGCAGAACCGGCGCGCGCAGCGTGGCCGACGGTTTGGCGCTGGCCCAGGCGGTGGCCGCCTCGCCGGTGCTGCGACTGGTCGGCGTCGAAGGCTATGAAGCCGCCGTGCCTGCAGCGTCGGCACAGGCCAAGGAGGACGGCATCCGGGCCTTCGTCGCGGACATGGGCGAACTGGCCGCGCGTTGCGAACGGGCCGGGCTGTTCAGCGAAGCGACCGTCCTGCTGTCGGCCGGTGGCTCGGCCTACTTCGACCTGATCACCGCGCTACCGCGGATGCTGGGTAGCCGGCCGACGCGGATCGTGCTGCGCAGCGGCTGCTACCTGACCCACGACGATGGTCACTACCGCAAGCTATGGGCGCGGCTGGCGCAACGCACGCCGGAAATCGAGCCCCTCGGCGAAGGCCTGCGCCCGGCGCTGGAGGTGTGGAGCGTGGTGCAGTCGACGCCCGAGCCCGGACTTGCCATCCTTACCATGGGCAAGCGCGACGTTTCGCACGACCTGGACCTGCCGATGCCGCGCTGGCACGTGCGCGGTCATGCCGAGGCGCTCACGCGCTGCGAGGCGCATCCCTCCTGGCAGATCAGCGCACTGAACGATCAGCACGCTTTCCTGCGCGGCGACCCGGGCACCCTGCCCGCATTCGGCGACCGCATCGGTTGCGCGATTTCCCATCCCTGCACCACCTTCGAC
>JACCRJ010000335.1 GCA_013813615.1 Lautropia sp.
AGGCCATAGAGCACCATTCGCAGGTCGGTGGTGAAGCGCAACAAGTCCGGCAGCGCCGCCAGCACCGCCGTGCTGCCGAGCACGCCCCAGAAACTGCCGGCGCCGCCGATGATGACCATGATCAGCATCGTCTCGGTGTAGTAGAAATCGAAAACCGACGGATCGACGATGGTCAGGTAGAACACGAACAGGCCGCCGACCATCCCGGCCAGCACGGCAGACAGGACGATCGCGAGCAGCTTGTAGGCCAGCGGATTGATGCCCTGCGATTGAGCCAGGGGCTCGTTCAGCTTGATCGCGCGCATGGCACGGCCCAGCCGGGACGACATCACCAGGTAGATGAGGGCTTGCGCGGCAATCGCGAAACCGAGGATCAGATAGTAGAAGTCTGCCGGCTGCACGATGCGCCAGCTCAGCCCACCCGGCAGCAACAACTCCGGCGTCGGCAGGCCCGGAATGCCCATCGCACCGCGGGTCAGCGAGACCCAGTCGCGGGCGACGATCATGCACAGCAGCGCAAAGCACAGGCTGACGATCGCGAAGGCGTGACGGGACAGGCGCAGCGAGGCGTAGCCGATGGCAAGTCCGGCAACGGCTGCCAGCGCTCCGCCCGATACCGCCCCGGCCCACAACGACCAGTTGCGCTCGACCACCAGGAGGGCTGCGGTATAGGCCCCGATGCCGAAGAATCCCACCTGTGCAAACGAGAGCAGCCCGGCGTAGCCGTAGACCAGGTTGAGGCCGCTGCTCAGGACCGAGAACATGGCGAAGCTCACGCCCAGCGCCAGGAGGTATTCGCTCCTGGAGAGGGAAGGAACCAGCAGCAGCGCGGCAGCCAGCAGCAGGCCGGCAGCCGGAGAGAGCCAGCGCCGTTGGCGCAAGCCACCGGCAGCGGGCGGCGCGCTCATACTCTTACCCCCCTGCCGAAAAGGCCGTGGGGCTTGAAGAGCAGGATGACGATCATGCCGATGAAGGCCAGCGCATCGACCATCACCAGCGGCAGGAAGCCGCCGATCAGGCTTTCGACGAGGCCGAGACCGATGGCGGTGATGGCCGCGCCCGAGACGTTGCCCAGACCGCCGATGATGATGATGGCGAAGGCCTTGAAGACGAAGGCGAAGCCCATCACCGGATGGACCGCATAGACCGGCGCAAGGGCTGCGCCGGCGAGCCCCGACAAGCCGATGCCGATCACCACGGCCAGCCGCGCCACCGCACGCGGATCGATGCCGACCATCAGGGCTGCATCACGGTTCTGCGAGACGCCGCGCATCGCCTTGCCGATCCGCGTGCGGTGCAGGACCAGGAACAGGGCGGTGAACGCCGCCAGGCCCAGTCCAAGCGCATAGAGCCGCGGCTCCGAAATTCGCAGCCCGCCGATGGTGACGTTGCTGTAGCTCAGGCTGTTGCTGATCATCCGGGGCGTCGTCGTGAACAGGTAGACGGCGCCGTTCTGGAGGACCATCGACAGCCCGAGCGTCAGCAGGATGCTGCGCTCGAACCCCTCCCCTTGCAGGGAGCCGAGCAAGGCCTCGTAGAGCACGTAACCGACACAGGCAGCGCCCAGCGTGACGAGCAGGATGGTGGGCCAGTAGCCGAGGCCCACGCCGCTGGACAGGAAGAACGCCGCCATGGCGCCGAGCATGTAGAACTCGCCGTGCGCGAAATTCACGATCTCCAGCACGCCGAAGATCAGCGACAGGCCCATCGCCACCAGCGCATAGATGACGCCGACGACGAGGCCTCCCAGCAGCAGCTGGAGGACGAAACTCAGGTCCACGGCACGCTGCAGGCGGCGATCAGGTCTTGCTCATGCCCCTGACCACGACCTTGCCACCGGTGATCGTGAGGATGATCGCATTGTTGTGCGCCAGGTTGTTGGCGTCGAACTCGATGGTGCTGCCAAGGAGGGACTGGAACCTGGTCGCCGCCAGGGCGTCGCGCACGGCAGCCGGCTCGGTGCTGCCGGCCCGCTGGATCGCCTCGATCAGGATCTTGATCGTCTCGTACGATTCGAAGCTCACCAGGATCGGCGCGACGTTGTTGCGCTTCTTGAAGGTCTCCACAAAGGCCTTGTTGCCCGGCGTGTCGACCGACGGATCGTACGGCTGCACCGATGTCGTGCCGTCGAGGAAGCCGCTCTCCATGATCTCCTTCGGCACCTGATCCACCAGGACCCGGCCGGTGAGCGGCACGCCCCCGCCCAGGCCGTACCACTGGCGCATCGCATTCTGGAAGTCCGCATCGATCGCATACAGCGCCAGCATGCCCGGCTTCTGCGATTTGATCTTGGTGAACACCGACGTGAAGTCCGCCATGCCCTTCTGGTAGAAATCGACCGACGCGAGCTTGAGGTTGCGCTGCTTGAGCGCCTCGGCCAGGCCGCTGGCGCCGGCGCGGCCGAAGTCGGTGTCCTCGCCAAGGAAGGCGATGTTGCCGGCCTTGCCTTCCTTCTCCAGCCAGTCGACAAGAGCTTTCAGCAGGCTGGCATCGGTCGGGTTCACCTTGAACGTCCACTTGTTGCCGCCCACGCCGGACTTTTCGGCAATGGAGGTCGCGGATGCATTGGCGACGACAAACGGGATGCCGGCCCTTTCCACCAGCGGCATGATGGCGAGGGCGACCGAGCTGCAAAGGCCGTCGTGGATGGCGACGTACTTCTTGGCGGAAATCATCTGGGTGACGCTCTTGACCGCCTCTGCCGGGTTGCAGCGGTTGTCCTGGAACTCGATCTCGATCTTGCGCCCGAGCACCCCACCCTTCTCGTTGGCTTCGGCAATCGCCAGTTCGGCGCCCCACCGTGAATGCTGGCCGAACGAGGCGACGGTGCCGGTGAGCGGAATCGAAGAGCCGATGATGATCGGCTCCGGTGCCTGGGCCTGCACCGGCAGCGGCGCGAAAGCTGCCGCGACGGCAAGCGCTGCGGCGAACGCCGGGGCGAGCGGGGATACCACCAGCGCTGAACGGATCTTGCTCATGTTTCTACCTCGGGTTGGGGAACGGCTGGTGGCAAGTGGCGATGAACCATCCTCGGTCGCGCAATGTAAGTTATCACGGCTTCCAACTCTCCCCAAGGCAATCCGCGACCGCCTACGGACCCGACCAGGGACCAAACTGGAGTTCGAGTTGAAGCCGAGCCAACGCAATTTGCGCACACACGAATCGCGTGTAAACTAAATCCCAGTAAACTAAGTCTAGTAAACTAAGCTTCTATCAGATCCCGATACTTTCATAGAGATGCAGGCGCGACGCAAGCCATGTTGACGATAAACATCCACGAGGCGAAGACCCATCTCTCCCGGCTGGTCGAGGCCGCGGCGAAGGGCGAGTCCTTCATCATCGCGAAAGCCGGCAAGCCGATGGTCAAGGTGGTGGCGCTTGACACACCTGAGCCGACCGAAGTCCGCCGCCTGGGCTTCATGTCCAGGGAGATCGAAGTTCCGGATGATTTCGATCGAATGGGCAAAGCCGAGATCGAGAAGCTTTTCGGTACCGGCGAATGAAGCTTCTGCTGGACACGCACCTGGTGCTCTGGGCAGCGAGCGCGCCGAAGCGGCTTTCGCCGGCAGCCCGCTTGCTCCTCCGGAATCCTGAAAACGAGCTCGTGGTCAGCGTCGCCAGCTTCTGGGAGATCGTCATCAAGCGAGGGCTCGGCCGGGACGACTTCAAGGTCGAACCGGCGCGTTTACGGCGGGGCCTTCGGGACAACGGCTGGAAGGAACTGGCGCTGACCAGCGATCATGCCCTGGCCGTCGATCTGTTGCCGCCGTTGCACAGGGATCCTTTCGATCGGATGCTGGTGGCCCAGTCCAATGTCGAAAGCATCA
>JACCRJ010000341.1 GCA_013813615.1 Lautropia sp.
GCACGCCAGCCGCAGCGCCGTTGCCGCGGCGCTGCTCGGCGCTGCGGGCGACCGCCCGCACCCGCTCGGCGTTGTGCTCGATGAACACGTTCAGCTTCGACACGCGCTGCGCCTGCGCGAGCAGCGCGTCGGCGTATTCGACCGGACCGACCCGCCCGGAGGCGATCGCGTCGCATGCCTGCGTGAGCGTCAGTTCCGTCAGGTTCATGATCGGGTCTCGCCTGGAAGGGGAAGCAGGTATTTAACACGGCGACCCCGCGACCCGCAAGTGACCGACTAGATTGCAAGGCTCCCCACGCTGGTGCCCCCGCAGACGTAAAGCACCTGTCCGGTGACGAAGCTGTTGTCCGGGTCCGCAAAGAAGCGGACCGCCCGCGCGACGTCCTCCGCTTCGCCGAGCCGCCTGACCGGCATCGAGGCGGCCAGTGCCCGCTCGCGCTCGCTGCCGGCCTCTACGACCTCATGGAACATGTCGGTGCGTATCGGGCCGGGCGCGACGACGTTGACGGTGATGCCCAGCGGCGCCAGCTCCAGCGCCCAGGTCCTGGCCATGCCGAGCATGCCGGCCTTAGTCGCGGAGTAGGTGGTGCGGGTGGCCAGCCCGAGCGCTGCGCGCGACGACAGGAGCACGACGCGGCCGAAGCGGCGCGCCTGCATCAGCGGCAGGGCCGCCTGCACCAGCTGGACGGCGCATCCGAGGTGCAGGTCCACCAGGGCATCCAGGTCCGAGAGCTCTACCTCCTGCAGCAACGCGGCGCGGATTACCCCCGCGTTGTGCACGACGGTCGTCACCGGAAAGCGCCGCACCGCCTCTGCCGCCGCCTCGCCGGTGGCGGCCCGGTCGGTCAGGTCGACCTCGATGCTGTACAGCTGCGGATGGTCGATGTTGCAGGCCCGTCGCGCGAGCGAAATTACCTGATAACCGTTGGCCAGGAGGTCGCTGCAGATCGCCTTTCCGATGCCGGCGCTGCCGCCGGTGACGACGGCAACCCCGCAGCGGCCAGCGTCGGGGCCGACGCCGCTCACGAAGCGTTCTCCACCAGGGCCAGGACTCGCAGGGGACTGCCGCTGCCCTTTTCGATCTTCAGCGGCGGGCAGATCAGCACCGCGCCGGCAGGCGGCAGCAGGTCCAGGTTGCTGAGACATTGCAGCCCGTAGCGGCCGGCGCCGTGCATGAAGTAGTGGCAGGGGTATGGCGGGCGCAGGTGGTAGCCCTGTCCGGCATCGGTGCCGATCGCTTCGGAGCCGAAGCCGAGGACGTCACGCTGCTCGATCAGGAAGACCACCGCCTCGGTGCTCGGACCCGGCGTGTGCTGACCGGTTTCGTCGAAGTTCTGGTAAGCCTCCGGATCGCTGCGCTTGGACCAGTCGGTGCGCATCAGCACCCAGGCGCCCTTGGGGATCTGCCCGTGCGCCGCCTCGTAGCGATGGATGTCGGCCACCGTCAACAGGTAGTCGCTGTCCGCCTTCACCTGCTCGGTGCAGTCGATCACGCAGGCGGGCGCGACGAAATGTTGCACCGATATCGTGTCCACGGAATTGTCGGGGAGGTCGCGACCGGAGATCCAGTGGATCGGCGCATCGAAGTGCGTGCCGGTATGCTCGCCGCAGGAAAAATTGTTCCAGTACCAGCCGGGACCGCGCTCATCGTAGCGGGACACTTCCTCGATCCGGAATGGCCAGCACTGCCCCAACTCCGGCGGCAGCGCGATCTGCGGGAAATCCGGTGTCAGCGTCTGCGTCAGGTCCACCACGCGGATGCGGCCCCTGGCCATCGCGGCGACCAGTTCCCCGAGGAGTGTCGCCGTTGCCGTTGCCCGGGTTGTCGTCGTCATCATGCTTCCTTGGATCAGCTGCCGCCGGCGGCCAGTTCGCGCTCGAGAACCTGCGGATTATCGCGCCAGCGCTCGAGCCACTCCTGCGCCACGTCGCCGGGATAGACGTCCTCCACGCCTTCGCGCAAGGCCTTCACGATGGCATTGGCGAGAGCAGCCGGAGTCAGCTTGGGTGGCGGCATGTGCTGGTTCCACTCGTCATCGATCGGACCGGGAAACAGGTTGACGACCCGGATGCCGGCCGGCCGCATTTCCGCCCGCAGGCACTGGGCCAGCGAGTAGGCGGCGGCCTTGGACGCGCTGAAGGTGCCGTGCGGGGGAAAGTTGCTGAGTGCGTAGATCGACAACAGGTTGACCCAGGCGGTGGCGCTGGTGGTGCCGTCGGCGGAGCGTCCCTTGAGGGCGGGGCCGAATTCCTGCGCCAGCCGCAGCAGGCCGAAATAGTTGATGTCCATCTCGGCCTTGGCGACATCGGTGCCACGGCGCGATGCGATGCCGAAGGTCCGGTGCAACTCCGCGTTGTTGATCACGATGTCCACCTTGCCGCCGATCTCGCCGGCGAGCTCGGTGACCGAGCGGCCGTTGGTCAGGTCCAGCGGCACCAGGGTGACCTGCGGCAAGGCGGTGATGTCGTCCAGGCCGCCGAACTTCTTCCAGGGCTCGGCATGGCCTACCCAGACGATGTCGGCGCCGGCGTTCACCAGCGCCCGCACGATGACCTGGCCGAGCGGCGTCTTGCCATCGCTGACGAGCACCTTGCGGAACTTCGGATCGCTGGTCATTTCCCTGAGCATCCTGTCGTCGGCCATATGAGCACTCCCTTCGTTGGGCATTCCGATCAGCACCGCGCGTCCCGCCCGATCCAGCCGGGCACCCACCCGCACCCGCGCCGGGGGCTCCGTCACCTCGCCGTGCAGGTGCACCATCAGCGTCGGGCCGGCGTCGAGATGGACCAGCCCCAGGCGCCAGGGCAGGCGCTCGCGGAAGAACAGGTCGTTGCTGTGATGCAGGGTAGTAGTGCTGAGCAACTCCGCCTCGCCGTCCTGCTCGCGCCACACCAGCCGCGGCGACAGGCACTTGTGGCACGCCTCGCGCGGAGGGTACTGGACGGTGCCGCAATCCTTGCAGGTCTGCAGCTCGAAGCGGCCTTCCGCGGCCGCCGCCGTCAGGCCGAGGGCCACCCGGCCGCGGGCCCACGGCGGCAGGTTCATCTGCCGGGTCCGCAGCACCGGGTTCTTGCGCTTCGGGCGCATCAGCGGCATCGTCATGACGGCCTCCCCAGGATGACCGCGCCGGTGCAGAGGCAGCGGTCGTAGGTGACCATGCCGAAGCCGGCCACCAGACCCAGCTTCGCACCGGCAATGCCGCGCGGGCCGGCGGTGCCCGTCAGCTGGCGCAGCGCATCGGTCATGCCGAGAAAGCCGGCCGCCGCGCCGGCCTGGCCTGCCGAGAGCTGGCCGCCGCTGGTGTTGTTGGGAAAGTCGCCTTCGACGGTGAGGTCGTGAGACTGCACGAAGGCCGGGCCCTCACCCTTCTCGCAGAAGCCCAGGTCCTCGAACTGCATCATCACGATCACCGGATAGTCATCGTAGGTCTGCACGAAGTCCATGTCGCCCGGCTGCACACCCGCCTGCGCGTAGAGATCGTCGCGGTCGACGCGCCAGCCGCCGCGGACCATCACCGGATCGTCGGCATAGGCGTTGTGCCGCTCGATGGCGCCGCGGATCACCGCATGTGCGAGGCCCAGATCCCGGGCGCGCGCCGCGTTCATCACCAGGAAGGCCTCGGCGCCGGCGCAGGGCATGACGCAGTCGAACAGGTGCAACGGATCGGAGATCGGCCGCGCATTCATGTACTCCTCCAGCGTCAGCGGCTTCTTGAACATCGCATGCGGATTCTTCAGCGCGTTGCTGCGCTGGGCCACCGCGATCCGGCCGAAGTCCTCGCGCCGGGCGCCGAAGGTGCGCATGTAGTTGGCGGTGATGAAGGCGAAGATGGAGTTGGGGCCGCCGGAGCCGTACGGATAGGTGGCGTCGCGGGCGAAATTGCTGAAGCTGCCGAGCGTCTGGCGAAACGAGTCTACATGGTTGGTATCCGCGCCGACGCAGGCAACCACCTCCGCGTCGCCAGCCTGCACCGCCCGTGCCGCGCGGCGCAGGCACATGACGCCGGAAGCGCCGCCGGTGGGCACATGGTCCAGCCAGCGCGGCGAGAGCCCCAGGTGCTGGGTGACGCCGACCGCCGTGTCGGGCGCCAGCGAGAAACTGCTGACGCAGAGCCCGTCGATCTGCTCCTTCTTCAGGCCGCTCGATGCGACGAGCGCCTGCAGCGCCTGACCCAGGAACCAGTGCGCCGTTCGGGTCGAATAGCGCACGTACGGCACAGTGACCGGCACCGCCACGGCGACCCCTTCATAGGAGCGACGGGAAGGCGCCGATGTCATCCCGGTGCCCCGTGACGCGGCGCCCCAGCCTCGACAACCAGGCCCGCCGCAGGATACGCGCCGCCGAAACCCGGCAGCCGCCGCGGATCGCACGCCGCGCAATACGCGCCGCCAAACCCCAGCAGCCGCCGCGGATCGGGCT
>JACCRJ010000350.1 GCA_013813615.1 Lautropia sp.
TCTCCCAACTGGTCCACGATTTCCTGGGCGACCAGCAACTGGTTGTCGGGATTCTTCTGACTGTTGCCGTGCGAGCAGTCGATCATCAGCCGGCAGGCGAGCGCGGCCTGGCCGGCCTCGCGGCACGCCGCCTCGACGCTGGCCCGGTCGTAGTTGGGCGCCTTGCCGCCGCGCAGGATGATGTGACAGTCCTCGTTGCCGCTGGTCGAGACGATCGCCGAATGCCCGCCCTTGGTGACCGACAGGAAGTGATGCGGCTGCGAAGCCGCCTTGATCGCGTCGAGAGCGATCCGGATGCTCCCGTCGGTGCCATTCTTGAACCCGACCGGGCAGGACAGCCCGGACGCAAGCTCACGATGGACCTGCGATTCGGTGGTGCGGGCGCCGATCGCGCCCCAGGAGATCAGGTCGGCGATGTACTGCGGCGTGATCATGTCCAGGTATTCGGTTCCGGCGGGTAAGCCCATCGAGTTGATGTCGAGCAGCAACTCCCTTGCGATCCGCAACCCCTTGTTGATGTCGAAACTGCCGTCAAGGTCCGGATCGTTGATCAGTCCCTTCCAGCCGACGGTAGTGCGCGGCTTCTCGAAGTAAACGCGCATCACGATCTCCAGCCGGTCCTTGAGCCGCTCACGCTGCGCCGCGAGCCGCGACGCATATTCCCGGGCGGCTGACGGGTCATGGATCGAGCACGGTCCGGCGATCACCAGCATCCGGTCGTCCATTCCGTGCAGGATCCGGTGGATGGCGGAGCGGCAGTCGCTGGTGATTTCCGACGCCTCCCGCGAAACCGGGAACTCCCGGATAAGGTGGGCCGGCGGCGCCAGTTCCTTCATCTCGCGGATTCGAAGATCGTCTGTGGTGGGCATTGCTGGGCTCCAAACAAAAAAAACCGCCAGGGCTTTCGCGCTGGCGGTTCATCGGACGGACTGCTTTTGCTACTTCAACGCACTCTCCGACTCATCCCGCCTGCGACAGGAAAGCCCCAAAAGTAGCCGAAGTAAAAATGCACGTTCCGCATAAGTGACTTTAATGTAGTCCCAAGCATCCCCATCTGGCAAATCGGTGGGGCAGATCGTTGCATTGCGGAGCCTGTAATGGGAAGAGTCCTGTTGGCCTTTCTGGTGGTGGTGATCGGCTTCCTGGCAGCCAGGCGCCTGCTCGAGACCGCCCCGTCGTCGTCCGCCAGTCCAGGCAACACGGACGACCGGCACTACCGCCCGCGTGCACGACCACGTCGGCGGGACCGGGCACAACCGCCGCCGCCCTACAGCGCCCGGTCGGTGGTGCGCCGCTCGGCCCTGGCGGAGCTGCGCGACGCGCTGAGCGGCGGCCCGCTGGATGCCGACGCCGAACTGTTTCGCTGCGCCGACTGCCAGAGCTTCTATTCGGTCGAAAGTGTGCGCGCGCTGGCGCTGGACAACGGCGCCCGCTGCCTCAACTGCGGCAGCATCAACCGGATCGCCGTCGAGGTGGTGGACTGATGATGACCGCCTCATGCGGATCGCGATGACCGACCGATATGCCCGGCATCGTGCCATCGAGGGTTTCTCTCAGGAGGATCTGCAGGCCAGCCGCATTGCGGTGATCGGCGCCGGCGCGATCGGTAACGAGGTGGTCAAGAACCTGTGCCTGCTCGGTGTCGGCGCAATCGACGTCTATGACCTGGACACTGTCGAATTGCACAACCTCACTCGCTCCGTGCTCCTGCGCGAGGCGGATGTAGGCCGGAGCAAGGCAGGCAGCTTAGCTGCGCGTGCCGCGGAACTCGACCCCGCCGTGACGATCCGCGCCGTCGACGGCGACGTCTGGCGCACGCTGCGCTTTGACGACCTGGCGCGCTATCGGTGCGTCATCGGCGCACTCGACAACTTCGAGGCCCGGGTGCGGGTCAACCTGCTCTGCTGGATCGCCGGCGTCGACTGGATCAACGCCGCGATCGACAGCCGCTACGCGACCGTCGAGTCGTTCCCCTTCGGCTCATCGCGAAGGGACGCCGCCATCGAGCCGCCGGCCTGCTACGAATGCGGATTACCGGCCAGCGTCTACCAGCGGATCGCCGAGCGGTACTCCTGCGGCGGACTGCAGCGGGCGGCGGCCCGGGAGCGGATCATGCCCACCACCGCGATCACCGCCTCGCTCGCCGGCGCCCAGGCGGTCAACCGTGCACTGCGCCCCGATCGCCAGGCGCAGCGCTGGCTCTTCGACTCGCACAGCGGCCTTTCGACGGTAGCCCGGCTGACGCGCGCCGCTGCCTGCCCCGTTTGCGGTAATCATCCGCTGGCTGCGACCCGAGTGCCGTTGCGGGAGAACACCGCTGCTGCGCTGGATGCGGCGGCGCAGGCCGCCGGTGCACCATCGATTCGCCTCAGCGATCCGTTGATCTGGGAATGCGCCTGCGCCAACTGCGGAACCACCGCCGCCACCCGGGCCGCCGAGTTGCAGCGCGCCGGCGACGTCTCCGACCGGATCACCTTCTGCGCACAGTGCTCGAGCCAGGCGGTCAGCGTGCAGCTGCGCGACGAATTCGAGAGGGGCGAGCTGTCCGCACGCTTTGCCCCGCAGGCGCCGGTTCCGGCACGCCATGCGATCGCGAACGACACCTGCATCGACCTGCAGGCCTGACCCTACGTGAGTGAATGCATTCCCAAGGAGAACAGCATGAGCGACAGGAAACTGGTGTTGCGCACCGCCGACCAGAGCCGGCGGGCCGATATCGACTTCGACCAGAACAGCACGGGCAGCGAAATCATCCAGGCTGCCGTCGACAACTGGGCACTTCCCGCAGACATGGACTACACGCTGGTCAACACGTCGACCGGTCAGGTGCTCAGCCCGTCGCAGGCGCTGGACCAGCAGGTCAAGAGCGGCGACGTTCTCGAGGTACAGCCGGTCCTGGTCGCCGGCTGAGAGGCCGGCGGCTCGAGGGCAGCAGTCCATGGCATCCTCGGCACACGCACTTCGCCGCGATGCAGACCTCGCCCGGCTGCACGAGCTCGCCGTGCAGTCGGCCGGCAGGCTCGAGTTGCTGGAGGAGGCGGCGCGCCCCGGCAGGCCGATCCGTCTCGCCGTCCACTGCAGGACCGCGGCGTCGGCTGCCTATCCGCAGGCGCATCAAGAGGGAGTGCGGCTGCGCATCGACCTGCCCTCGCGCTATCCGTTCGAGCGGCCGGTGCTGACGGTGGAGAGCCCCATCTTCCATCCGAACATCTTCGCCTCCGGCGTGATCTGCCAGGGGGACAAGTGGTTGCCGGCCGAGGGTCTCGATCTGCTGTTGAAGCGGATCATCCGGCTGGTCACCTTCGATGCGGGTCATGTCAACCCGGCCTCCGCCGCCAACCGCGCCGCGGCAGCCTGGTACCAGCAACAACGCAGCAGGACGCCGCACGCCTTCCCCACCGATCGGCTGGATTTCATGACCGCAACTCCCCCTCCCGAGCGGGTACTGCGCCGCTGTCCGGCCTGCGGCAAGGGCCTGCGCCTGCCGGCCGGCCGGCACGGCCTGGTGGCCTGCCCCGCCTGCCGCCACGAGTTCGACATCGCCACCTGAAGAAGAAACCGGAGCACCTGAAAGATGGCCATACGATGGACCGACGCGACCCCGGCGCTGCGGCTGCCCGCGCTGCCGCAGGCGGCGGCGGACAACCTGGCGGC
>JACCRJ010000358.1 GCA_013813615.1 Lautropia sp.
TCACCTTCAGCGCCCCCGACCTTGCCGCGCTGGTCTCCTGCGCCAAGGCGCGCCTGCTGGAGGGCACGGCCACGGTGGACGAGGCCATCGGGGAACTTACCCGCGAGGGCGGTCCCACCGCCGGGACGCAATGACCCGCCTGCCGCGCGCTTGGCCGGCAAGCCAGGGCGCAACCGCCGGACTGCCGTTCAACTCGCCGGGGATGTTCCCGGACCGGGGGCCGGATCGGGCGCGACGGGCAGCGCCCGCTTGTGCACTGTTGCCAGCCATTGCCGGCGTATGACCTCCGCTGCCGCCTCCGACACCGGCTTGCCTTCGAGAAAGTCGTCGATCTCGCCGTAGGTCACGCCGAACGCATCCTCGTCAGGACGCTGCGGCTTCAGCGATTCCAGGTCGGCGGTCGGCACCTTCATCACCAGTTCCTCCGGCGCACCCATTTCCCGCGCGATCGCCCTGACCTGGCGCTTGCTCAGGCCGGTGAGCGGCACCACGTCCGCCGCACCGTCGCCGAACTTGGTGAAGAAGCCCATCAGCGCTTCGGCGGCCTGGTCGGTGCCGATGACGAGACTGTCGGATGCCCCCGCGACCGCATACTGCGCGATCATCCGCTGGCGCGCCTTGATGTTGCCCATCAGGAAGTCTTCGTGGGCGGGATCCCTGAAGTCGAGGCTGGCGCGCAGCGAGGCGAGCAGGGCGTCGCAGGCCGGCTTGATATCGACGGTGAGCATCCGGTCGGGCTTGATGCTGGCGAGGCTCTGCTGGGCAGCGGACTCGTCGTGCTGGACGCCGTAGGGCAGGCGCATCGCATGAAAGAGGGCGTGGCCGCCTTGCCGCCGTATCCGCTGCACCGCCTTCTGGGCAAGATGGCCGGCGACCAGCGAATCGACGCCGCCGCTGATCCCGAGGACGTAACCCTTGCGTCCGGTGAGCACCAGATAGTCCGTGAGAAAGGCGATCCGGTGCTCCGCCTGGCGCGCCGCATCGAAGTCGACGGTGACACCGAGTTGCGCGGCGATGCCGGACTGAAGCGCCGGTGCTTTGTCAGCCGGATTCGCAGTCATAACCGATCTCCCCGCAGTTCCGGTATGCGCTGCAGCGCATAGTCTGCCGCCGCCTCCCGGATCTGGTTGCGGCCGCCTTCGAAGCGCCGGGTTGCGGGGCACCGGGCATTTGCAAACTGCATGCCTGCAAACTTCTTTGCCCCGCTGGGGTCCTGACGTAGTATCTGCCAAGGTTTTCCCGCGCCCCGCGGGATTGCCGTACTTCGGAACGTCTGTTGCCACCGATGCGTCGCGGACACCACATTGCATCCACCCGGCCGGCGGCCTCATGAGCGCGTTCTCGAACATCCCGCCGCAGGCTGTCCTGCCACTGGGTGCCTACGACAAGGCTGAACTGGAGCGGGCGGCGCTGCGCGCCGACCAGATCCTGCTGCGGTGCGACTGCGCGCAGGCGCGGGACGAGGCGGCGGCGCTCAGCAAGATCGGGCAGGACCTGGCGCTTCCCGCCCGCTACGGCCAGAACCTCGGAACCCTCTACGACTGCCTGACCGGCCTGCGGCCCAATCGGGATGCGGACCAGCCCGGCTTCGTCGTCATTCTCGAGAACCTGCCCGACGGCGCGCGCCTCGGTGAAGCCGACCGCGGCGCGCTGCTGGACGTGTTCCGCGAGGCGGCGGATCACTTCTACGACGCAAAGACCGCCTTCCGGGTGTTCTACTCGGTACGCAAGGATTGACGGCGCGGCGCCAGCCACGATCGAGTCGTTGCCGCCGCCGGATGAGCCATGAGCCGGTAGTGGCTCATCGCAGGTCGCCCCACCTTGCCTGGATGATCGACAGCGCCACCAGGCCAGCCGTTTCGGTGCGCAGCACCCGCGGGCCGAGTCCCGCCGGCAGCCAGCCCGCCTCGCGGGCTTGGCGGTATTCCTCGTCGCTGAAGCCGGACTCCGGTCCGCAGAGCAGCCAGATGCAGTCGCTGCCATCCGCACCGCCACCTCGTCCCGGCATGGCGGCCTCGTGCGCCGCCAGCAGGGCGCTGAGCGGCTGCGGCGCGCGCGGGTCGAGGATGACTCGCAGGATCCGGTCGCCGGGTGCGGGCTGCTTCAGCCAATCCTCGAGCCGCGCCACGTCGTCCAGTCGCGGCAGGTGATACTGGCCG
>JACCRJ010000372.1 GCA_013813615.1 Lautropia sp.
GCGCTGGGCCTGCCGACGCCGAGCTACCTGCACATTCCGCTCGCGCTGGCGGAAAGCGGCGAGAAGCTGTCGAAGCAGAACGGCGCCCGCTCGATCACCGCCGGCGATGAGACGCGCTGCCTGCCCCTGGCGTGCGACCTCCTGGACGAGGCAGCCCGCCTGCTGGGATTGCAGCCGCCCGCGACCCGCGACCGGACGCGCTGGCTGGAAGAGGCAACCGGGCAGTGGGCGTGGCGCTTCGGCAGCTAGCCCGGCCGCAGCGAGCCGGGCCGCAGCGAGCCCGGCGGGCCGGTACGCTACTGCTGGCTGGGTTTGCCGCCCAGCAGCGCGGCTACCTTGCCCACCGGTCTGCGGCCGCCCGGGCCGTGCAGCGCTTCCTGGGAAGCGGGCGCTTCGACCTCGAGCGAATCCGAGGCAGGCTCGTAGGGCCGCGAGAAGAATGGATCCATCTTGCCGTCCCGGCCGGGGCCGGACGATGAGCCGCCGCGGCGTGCCTGCCGCTCCCGATCCGTCGACGGATCCCGCCGCGGAGCAGCCTCGCGTCTTGCGACAGCGTCACGCGGAGTCTTGTCGCGGCCGCTGCTGCGACTGCCGTCTCTGGATTCCTCGCGGGAGCTTTCACGGCCAGGCTCTCGGCCAATGTCGCGCGCCGCTTCCCGAGGCGCCGCGAAACCGCCTTCCGGGCGCACCGCTGCATCCGTGCGCCGGGGCATGCCAGGGTCGAGCGCCTCGACCCGGATCTTGAGCTGGATCAGCTTTTCGATGTCCGCCAGATAGCGCTGGTCCTTGTCCATCATGATCGACAGGGCCATGCCGGTCGCGCCGGCACGACCGGTCCTGCCGATGCGGTGGATGTAGTCTTCCGGGGAATGCGGCAGGTCGAAGTTGATCACCGCAGGCAGCTCGACAATGTCCAGTCCGCGGGCAGCGACGTCCGTGGCTACGAGCACCTTGATGCCGCCCTGCTTGAACGCCTCCAGGGTCTGCAGCCGCTCCTGCTGGGACTTGTCGCCATGGATGGCTTCGGCGTTGAGCCCTTCCTTCTGAAGCTGCCGCGCCAGGCGGCCTGCGCCCAGCTTGGTGTTGGAGAAGACGATCACCTGTTCGATGTTTCGCGTGCGGATCAGGTGGGCCACGGCGGCCCGCTTGGCCTCATCCGATTCCACCCGGTAGACGGTCTGCTCGACCGAGTCGGCCAGCGCATTGCGCCGCGCTACTTCGATCAGTACCGGCTTGTCCAGGAACGTCCGCGCCAGCCTGCGGATCTCGTCCGAAAACGTCGCCGAGAACATCAGGCTCTGGCGCTTCGACGCGAGCAGATTGATGATGCGCTGGATATCCGGCAGGAAGCCCATGTCCAGCATCCGGTCTGCCTCGTCCAGCACCAGCATCTGGACCTGCGACAGGTTGACGGTCTTCTGTTCGACGTGGTCCAGCAGGCGCCCCGGCGTCGCGATGAGGATCTCGACGCCCTGGCGCAGCGCTGCCGTCTGCGGTTTCATGTCCATGCCGCCGAACACCGCGGTGCAGCGCAACGGCGTGTACTGCGCATAGGCCTTGACGTTCTCGTAAATCTGGTCGGCGAGCTCACGCGTCGGCGCAATGATGAGCGCCCGGGTCGGATGCCGCGCCGGCGAGGTGCTGCTGCTGGCCAGCGGCAGCAGCGAGTGGATGATCGGCAGCGCGAAGCCTGCCGTCTTCCCGGTGCCCGTCTGGGCCGCACCCATCACGTCCCTGCCCGACATGACGACCGGGATCGCCTGCGCCTGGATGGGGGTGGGATGGCGGTAGCCGAGCTCCGTCACGGCGCGCAGGACTGTCGGATCGAGTCCGAAATCACTGAACTCCGTGGATTTCTCTGCGATGCTCCTGGGAGGGGCGACGCCGATGGGCTGGTCGATCGCTTCCGGGGGGGTGGCGGGGCTTGCTCCGCCTTCGGCGCCAATGGGCGCCTCGCCTGTTGACAAATGCATATCCAGCTATTGTATGCGAACCCTGGAATCGTGGCTTACAGCAATTACCATAGCCCGTCCCGACCGATGGAGCACCTCGATGCAAGCAAGTCCAAGCCCTGCGGCAGAACCAAGGGACCTGCTGAAGCGGCTGTTCCAGGCCGCGGTCCAGCGTGCACTGCCTGAGCG
>JACCRJ010000373.1 GCA_013813615.1 Lautropia sp.
GGAGCGGGGGTGGGCTCGGGCGGTGGCGTGTTCTCCACCACCATCGACGGCACCCACAACTCCGCCTGGGCGATCGGCGTCGTCTTCTGCCAGCGCACGCCGACGAAGAGAAAGGCGAACAGCCCCACGTGCACGATCAGCGCGAGCAGGAACGGCAAAGGCCCGCGGCCCGGCCGCTTCGCCTTCTTCTCGATCCTGGCGGTGTTTCGCGTCGCCATTCAGTGGTGCTGTCGCATGTGGAATCGATTGGTACGTCGCTCGCGCAGCGCCGAAGCGGGCTGCATGCAGGGGCGGGTCAGTTGGGCCGCGGCTTGACCATCAGGCCGACACGTTGCACACCCTTCTGCTGCAACTGATCCATGACGCTCAGGATTGCGTCGTAGCGGACTTCCCGGTCACCGCTGATAACAACGGGCAAGGCGGCGTTTCCGCCGACCATCTCGTTGATGGTGTCGATCAGCTGCTCGGAGGTCGCCCGGCGCTCCATCTTCTGCGCCAGGTTGTGCGTGCGCACCGTCATCGCGCCCGTCTGCTCGACGACGACCTCGACATATGCCTCCGGCCGGGACTTGGCGGCGCCGACCGTCGGCAGCTCGATGGTGGCGGTCGGCACGAAGGGTGCCGTCACCATGAAGATCACCAGCAAGACCAGCATCACATCGATGTACGGCACGACGTTGATCTCGTTCACGAGGCGGCTCTTGCGCCTGCCTCTCCTGCCGCCCTGGACTGCTGCCATAGCCGCTCGCCTCTACCGGGCGTGCCGGTGAAGGATGTTGGAGAATTCGTCGGTGAAGGTTTCGAACCGGTTCGCCAGGCGATCGATGTCGTACGAGTAGCGGTTGTAGGCGACGACAGCAGGGATCGCCGCGAAGAGGCCTATGGCAGTCGCCACCAGCGCCTCGGCGATGCCGGGCGCGACCGCGGCGAGCGTCGCCTGCTGCACGTTGGCCAGGCCCCGAAAGGCATTCATGATCCCCCAGACGGTGCCGAACAGCCCGATGTAGGGGCTGACGGAGCCGGCTGAAGCCAGGAATGCCAGCGACGATTCCAGCGCGTCCATCTCCCGCTGGAGAGCGGCCCGCATCGCCCGTGACGAGGGATCCAGCATTGTCGAGCTGTCCCCGCTGTTCGCGCTGGGCGGTGCGCCGGGCGCCCCCTTCTGGCGCGCGCGCCGGAACTCCCGCATGCCGGCTTCGAAGATTCTCGCAAGCGGGCCCGGATCGCCTTTGGACGTCGAGACGTTCTGGTAGAGCGAATTCAGTTCCGCCCCCCGCCAGAACTCGCCCTCGAAGGCGTTGGTCGCCGACTGCGCGGCGCGGATGGCGAACCACTTGCGGAAGATGATCGTCCAGGAGGTGATCGAGATCAGCATCAGGAGCAGCATGACCACCTGCACCAGCAGGCTGGCATTGGTGACGAGCGACAGTATGGAAAGGTCTTGTGAATTCATTGTTGTTCTGCAGTCCCGTCTGGCATGACCCTGTTGAAAACCTGCTGTGGAAGCGACCCTGTGACCTTCATCGAACCCCTGCCGCGACCGTCTGCGCCACCTGTTCCGCGAGCAGCTGCAGGATTCGCGGAGGCAGCGGGGCCGGCCTGCCGGTGCGGCGGTCCATGCAGGCGACCCTGACGGTCCCGGTGGCAAGCACCCGTTCGACGCCCGTGCCTTCAGCCGGATCGCCAAGCAGCAAGGCCCGCTGCATGATCCGCAGCGAGGCTCGCCCGACGTCGGTTGCGGCATCGGCCAGGTTGACCTCGACTTGCAGCAGGTCGTCCAGTCGTGCCGGGCGCAGGTACTGTACGGCGCAATCCCGAACCACCAGGTTCAGGCCTTCCGTGTCCGCCAGTTCCTGCTGGCTGATGCCGGCCCCCCGCAACCAGTCGGTGCGGGCCCTTTCGAAAAACCTCAGGTAATTGGCGTAGTAGACGATGCCGCCGGCGTCGGTATCCTCGTAGTAGACGCGCACACCGATGGTATGAAGCCTGATCACACCGGGATTTTACCTGTGTGCAACCGCGGCTGCCCGCTGGCGTGGAAAGTCTTCGCGCTTGGCGCAACCCCGTGCACCTGCACCAGGGCGGCGGCGCCGGATTGCCGGCTCCGGCTTACTGGGCTGATCTGTCCTCCAGCGACCAGAGGTCTCCGCCGCGGGCGCCGGTAGGCGCATGCAGGCCGAAATGGGTGTAGGCGGAGGCGGTGGCGATCCGCCCGCGCGGCGTCCGCTGCAGGAGCCCCTGCTGGATCAGGTACGGCTCGATGACGTCCTCGATGGTGTCGCGTTCCTCACCGATCGCAGCCGCCAGATTGTCCAGGCCCACCGGGCCCCCCGAAAACTTCTCCATCACCGCCTGCAGCAGCTTGCGATCCATGACGTCGAGGCCCGCCGGGTCGACGTCCAGCATCGACAGGCCTGCATCGGCAACCTCGGCGGTGATCCGTCCGTTGCGCTTGACCTCTGCGAAATCCCGCACCCGGCGCAACAACCGGTTGGCGATCCGCGGCGTGCCGCGGGCCCGGCGGGCGATCTCGCTGGCGCCTTCCGGGGCAATGTCCGCCTTCAGAAGTTGCGCTGAACGCTGCACGATCAGCGTCAGGTCCTTCACGTCGTAGAACTCGAGGCGCTGCACGATGCCGAAGCGATCCCGCAGCGGATTCGTGAGCATGCCGGCGCGGGTGGTGGCGCCGACCAGGGTGAAGGGCGCCAGGTCCAGCTTGATGGACCGGGCCGCCGGGCCTTCGCCGATCATGATGTCGATCTGGAAGTCTTCCAGCGCCGGATAGAGGATCTCCTCCACGATCGGCGAGAGCCGGTGGATCTCGTCGATGAACAGGACGTCGTTCTTCTCGAGGTTGGTCAGGAGGGCTGCCAGGTCTCCCGGGCGTTCCAGCACCGGGCCCGAGGTCTGGCGCAGCGCCACGCCCATTTCAGCCGCGATGATGTGCGCGAGCGTGGTCTTGCCGAGGCCGGGCGGCCCGAACAGCAGGAGATGGTCCAGCGACTCCTGCCGGTTGCGGGCGGCGGCGATGAAGATCTCCAGTTGCTCCTTCACCTTGGGCTGGCCAACGTAGTCG
>JACCRJ010000379.1 GCA_013813615.1 Lautropia sp.
GTCCCCGTCAACATCGAGGACTGGCCATAGCCGGGGCGTGAATAGGCGAGCACCGGCTCGCCGGTCCTTTGTGCGAGTCGCGCCGGGAAGTCCCGCCATGCCGCGACCGAGCCCAGGCCTTCGTGCAGGAGCACCACCCGCAGCGGCATTTCCGGTGGGCCGAAGCGGCGGGTTTCGAGTCGATGGCCGGCCGCATCGACTTCGCCTGAAGCGCTGATTGCGTTCAATGGTTTCCAGACCTCTACAGTCGGGGGCGGTTGCGTTATATTGCGCGGAGTCAACCGGTATGGTGCATGTCGATACAGCTATCAGGCAAGCCGGAAGAGGAGGCGGCTTTTCTCTTCGAGCTAGGTCGCCGCGTCAGGCACGCCCGTCATTCGGCCGGACTGACGCGCAGGCAGCTCGCGGAATCCTCCGGCCTTTCGGAGCGCTATCTGGCGCAGCTGGAAGCCGGGGAGGGAAACATTTCGGTGCTGCTGATGCGCCGCGTGGCCAAGGTCCTGAGAACCGACCTGGAACGCCTGGTCGCCGAACCGGTTTCCCGAACGGTTTCACTGTAATGCGCGGCGTGTTGTCCGCATCCTGGGGAGACAGGCATGCCAGAGCTTTCGAGCACCGAGCCTTTCGGCGCGGCGCCTGAAGTGAAGATTCCGCGCAGCTACAACGCGGCGCATGACCTCATCGGGCGCAACCTCGCCGCCGGCCGGCAGGATCGGCCCGCCTTCGTGGACGACCGGCGGTCGATCACCTACGGCGAACTCGCCCGGCGGGTGAGCTGCTTCGCATCGGGTCTGCGCTCGATCGGTGTGGAGCGGGAGGACCGGATCCTGCTCTGCATGCTGGACACCATCGATTGGCCGACGGTGTTCCTGGGTGCCATCAAGGCCGGCGTGGTTCCGGTGTGCGTGAACACGATGCTCGCGCCGGCAGACTACGACTATATGCTGCGGGATTCCCGGGCCAAGGCGCTGTTCGTGTCCCGCGCGCTGTTCGCCGCGTTCGATGGCGTGCACGCGGCGATTCCGTCGCTCTCCCGCGTCGTGATTTCCGAAGCGCCGCTTGCCGACATCGGCGACGGCGGCGACATCGGCGACATCGGCGCGATCCTGGAGAACGGCCAGCCGGATTTCGATGCGGTGGACACCTGCGCCGACGATGCCTGCTTCTGGCTCTATTCCTCCGGATCCACCGGCGTGCCGAAGGGCACTGTCCACTGCCACTCGAGCCTCATCCAGACGGCGGAGCTGTACGCTCGCCCCACACTCGGGATCAGCGAGCACGACAGGACCTTTTCGGCGGCCAAGCTGTTCTTCGCCTACGGCCTCGGTAACGCATTGACCTTCCCGATGTCGGTCGGCGCAACCTCCGTGCTGATGGCTGAGCGGCCGACCCCGGATGCGGTCTTCAAGCGCCTGACCGGCGAACTGCCGGCAGCCGCCGACGGAGCGCGGCCGTCCATCTTCTACGGCGTGCCGACGCTCTATGCGGGCATGCTCGCCAGCGAGGGTTTCCCGGCCCGGGACAGGCTGGGCCTTCGGGTCGGCGTTTCGGCCGGCGAAGCCTTGCCGGAGAAAGTCGGGCGGCGCTTCACCGAGAAGACCGGCGTCGAGGTGCTGGATGGCATCGGTTCCACCGAGATGCTCCACATCTTCCTGTCCAACCAGCGGGGCCGGGTGCGCTACGGCACGACAGGGGTTGCGGTTCCGGGCTATCGGCTGAAGCTGCTGTCCGACAGCGCAGGAGAGGTCGGCGCCGGCGCCGAGGTCGGGCCTGGCGAGATCGGTGATCTCTACATCAACGGCCCCACCAGCGCGCTGTATTACTGGAACCAGCGCGAGAAGACGCGCCAGACCTTCCAGGGTGGTTGGACGCGCAGCGGCGACAAGTACATCCGCTCGCAGGACGGCTACTACACCTATGCCGGCCGCTCGGACGACATGCTCAAGGTGAGCGGGCAGTTCGTTTCGCCGTTCGAGGTGGAGTCGGCCATCAGTACCCATGAGGCGGTGCTGGAAGCGGCGGTAGTCGGCCAGCAGGATGCGGACGGGCTCATCAAGCCGAAGGCGTTCGTTGTCTTGAAGCAGGGGCAGCAGCCGGGCCCGGACCTTGCCGAGGCGCTGAAGCTGCACGTTCGCCAGACGCTTACGCCGTTCAAGTACCCTCGGTGGATCGAATTCGTCGAGGAACTGCCGAAGACGGCGACCGGAAAGATCCGGCGTTTCCGTCTGCGCGCCGGCGACTGATCGCGCAATGGACGGGGAAAGCAAATGGCCAAATGCTGGATAGAGCTGGACCCGGACAGCCGCCCGGACGCGCTCCTGAAACTCTCCGGCAGCGAAACACCCGGCTTCAAGGGCGACGAGGAGGGGGCCGAACGGGCCAGCGAAGGGCTGCGCGAGGAACTGGTGGCGCTGCAGGAGCGCCTGTTCGCGCAGGAGACGCACAAGGTTCTGGTGGTCCTGCTGGCGATGGACACCGGCGGCAAGGACGGGGCCATCCGCAAGGTCTTTTCCGGCGTCAACCCGCAGGGCGTGGAGGTGGCCCGCTTTGCCGCTCCCACCGCCACCGAACTCGCCCACGACTATCTCTGGCGCGTGCACCAGAGGGTTCCTGCCAAAGGCAAGATCGTCGTCTTCAATCGGTCGCACTATGAGGACGTGCTGGTCGCGAGGGTCACCAATCTGGTGCCGCGGGCGGTCTGGAAGAAGCGCTATGCGCACCTGCGCCACTTCGAACGGATGCTGGTGGACGAGGGAACCACCATCCTGAAGTTCTTCCTGCACATCGACGCCGAGGAGCAGCGAGAGCGCCTGCAGGCCCGGCTCGATGAGCCGCAGAAGCACTGGAAATTCGACGAGCATGACCTTGAGCAGCGCAAGCACTGGAAGGAGTACATGCACGCGTTCCGTGATGCCATCGTCAAGACGCACCATAAAGATGCGCCCTGGTTCGTGATTCCGGCCAACCGCAAGTGGTTCCGCGATTACGCGATGCTGACGATCATCGTCGATGCGTTGAAGAAGATCGACCCGCAGTTCCCCCAGCCGACCTTCGATCCGGCCACGATCAAGGTCGTCTGACGTTTCGGCGGGAGTTTCTTTTCCGGACCAGCGCCTCTCGCGGCTTCAGCAGCCTCCCCAGAACGGGTGAAGTCGTCTAGGATTCATCAAACAACCCCGGGAGTTCCCATGAAATCGCTGTCTCCGATGCGCGCAGCGCGCCCTTCCCCGGTCCGTCGCATGGCGGCTGCAGTCGCCGCCGCTGCGATCGCCCTGATCCTGTTGCCGGACATGGCCACCGCCCAGGACAAGCTGAAGGTGGCTGCCATCTATACCGTACCGGTTGAGCAGCAATGGGTGAGCCGCATCCACAAGGCTCTCGACGCCGCCGTCGCGCGGGGGGAGATCGAATACAAGTTCTCGGAGAACGTCGCCAACGCCGACTACGAGCGGGTGATGCGCCAGTATGCCGAGCAGGGCAACGGGCTCATCGTGGGTGAAGCCTTCGCGGTCGAGCCGGCGGCGAGGCGGGTAGCGAAGGACTATCCCAAGACCGCCTTCCTGATGGGCTCCTCCGGTAAACCGGTGGCACCCAATTTCGCGGTGTTCGACAACTATATCCAGGAGCCCGCCTACCTCAGCGGCATGATTGCGGGCGGGATGACCAGGACCGGCAAGATCGGCATGGTCGGCGGATACCCCATACCGGAAGTGAACCGCCTGATGAATGCGTTCATGGAAGGGGCGCGGGAGACCAATCCGAACGTGCAGTTCATGGTCTCGTTCATCAACTCGTGGTTCGACCCGCCGAAGGCCAAGGAGGCGTCGTTCGCGATGCTCGACAAAGGCGCGGACATCCTCTATGCGGAGCGCTTCGGCGTTTCGGACGCCGCCAAGGAGCGCAAGGCGCTGGCGATCGGCAACGTGATCAACACGCAGAGCGCGTATCCGGAGACGGTGGTCGCATCGGCGCTCTGGAGCATGGAGCCCACCATCGACCGGGCGATTGCGGCGGTCAGGTCCGGCAAGTTCGTGCAGGAAGACTACGGGCAGTATTCGATGATGAAGTACAAGGGCTCGGAGCTCGCGCCGCTCGGCACCTTCGAAGGGAAGGTTCCCAAGGAAGTGATGGACAAGGTGAGCGCCCGGCAGAAGGGCATCCTCGATGGTTCCTTCGTCGTCAAGGTCAACGACAACCAGCCCAAGGCCTCCAACTGAACGTGGTCCGGGCGTGTCGGCGGGTCCCGTCCTTCGCCTGGAGGGCATCACCAGGCGCTTCGGCACGCTGCTCGCCAACGACGACATCTCGCTGAGCCTGCATGCCGGCGAGGTACTTGCGCTGCTCGGCGAGAATGGCGCGGGCAAGTCGACGCTGGTGTCGATCCTCTTCGGCCACTACCTGGCCGACGCCGGCAGCGTGGTCGCATTCGGCAGACCGCTTGCCGCCGGCGATACCCGCGCGGCCCTGGCCGCCGGTATCGGCATGGTGCACCAGCACTTCGCGCTGGCGGAGAACCTGACGGTCCTGGAAAACGTGATGCTGGGACTCGAGCCGCTATGGCGGCTGAACTCGCGGCGGCATGCGGTGCGCGAGCGCCTGCTGCGCGCAGGTCAGGACTTCGGTTTGCTGGTCGATCCGGCGGCGCAGGTGTCCGAACTGTCGGTGGGCGAGCGCCAGCGGGTGGAAATACTCAAGGCGCTGGTGCGGGGTTCGCGAATCCTCGTGCTCGACGAGCCGACCGCGATCCTGTCACCGCAGGAAAGCGAGTCGCTGTTCGAGACGCTGCGCAAATTCACCGATGCCGGCCTGGCGCTGATCTTCATCTCGCACAAGCTCGACGAGGTGCTGCGCGTCAGCCACAACATCGTCGTCCTCAAGCACGGCCGGTGCGTGCTGCGCACGCCGGCGGGCGCAACCAGCAAGCAGGCTCTCGCCGAAGCGATGGTCGGCAGCCTTGACCGGGCGGGCACTGCCGGCACCTCGAACGCCACCAACGCCACCAACGCCTCCAACGCCACCAACGCCACCAACGCTGCCAACGCCGCTCCCGCCCCCAAGGCCCCGAGCACCGCTACCACTGCCACCACTGCCATCGCCGGGACCGCTGCCGCAGAGCCGCGGATCGAGCTCGACGGGGTTTCAGTGGCGCGCGGCGGACACGCGAGCCTGCACGCCGTCGACCTGCAGGTGCTGGCCGGCGAGGTGCTGGCCATCGCCGGCGTTTCCGGCAACGGCCAGCAGACGCTGGCCGCGCTGTTGAGCGGGGAGCTTGCACCGCAGGCGGGGCAGGTGCGGATCAGCGGCCGCCTGCTGCCGGCCGGCGCGCGCCACTGGATAGACGCCGGTATCGCGCGGATTCCTGAGGATCGGACCGGGACCGGCGTCATCGGCGACGCCTCGATCGAAGACAACGCGATGGCGCACCGGCTGCGGGACCCGCTCGCGCTGCGGCGCGGCTGGCTCGGCCGGCGCCTCGGCCTGCTCGATCGCGCCGGGATCAGGGCGGAGGCAAGGCGGATCGTCGATGCCTACGACGTGCGCCACGCCAGCCTGGACCAGCCGATCCGCATGCTCTCAGGCGGCAACATCCAGAAGTTCATCCTCGGGCGTGAACTCGGCCAGGCACCCCGCGTCATCATCGCCAACCAGCCGACCTGGGGTCTGGACATCGGCGCGGTGGCCTTCGTGCACCGGCAGTTGCTGACGGCGCGCAGCCGCGGGGCGGCGGTGCTGCTCATCTCCGAGGATCTGGAGGAAATCCTCGCGATCGCCGACCGGATGGCGGTGATCTTCGGCGGCCGCCTGACGCCGGCGCGGCCGCTGTCCGACTGGGATGCGGCCGGCATCGGCCTGGCCATGGCCGGCGGCGCGTCTGCGTCATGAGGTTCGAGCGGCGCACGCAAACCTCCCACAGCGCGCTGGTCATCGCGCCGGTGGCCGCGATCCTGCTCACCCTGCTGATCTGCGCGCTGCTCGTCGCCTGGGCCGGGGCACCGGTCGGGCAGACCTACCTGCTGCTGATCGACGGCGGCTTCGGCTCGCGCTTCGCACTCACCGAAACCCTGACGCGGGCGACGCCGCTGATCCTGACCGGGCTCGCCGTGGCGGTTGCGTTCCGGGCGCGGCTCTTCAACATCGGCGCCGAGGGACAGTTCCATGCCGGCGCGCTGGCGGCGGTCGCCGTCGGCGGCCTGCACGGCGGGGAGGGCTGGGGGCTGCCGGATGGGCTCCTGTACGTCCTGATGATCGTCGCGGCCATGGCGGCCGGCGCGCTGCTGCTGCTGGTGCCGGCGTGGCTCAAGACCCGTCTTTCGG
>JACCRJ010000400.1 GCA_013813615.1 Lautropia sp.
GGCGGGCGAAGCGCCAGCTGACCGCGGGCGTCGCCTACGGCTGGGGTGCGGCAACGCTGGGTGCGGACGCGGTGGTGGCCAGCCGCCGTTTCGACGACGCCGCCAACCAGGCGGAGCTGGGCGGCTACGCAGTGGTCAACCTGCGCGCCGCCTACCAGTTCACCCGGCAATGGCAGGGGTTCGCCACTGTCGGCAACGCCGGCGACCGGGCCTACGTGACTGCGCTCGACTACGTGCAGCAGGGCCGACTGGTAATGCTCGGCGTACGCTACGCCGGCGGGTGACCTTCTCCGGCGGGCGTTTTCAGCGCGCACGCCGCACCTTCTCCAGATGTCCGCAGATGGCTTCGCCGGCGTCCAGCAGCCGCGGCGTCGCCCGTGAGATCGCGTCGCCGTCGACCAGAAACAGAAATCCGTGGGCGACCGCCGGTATGCCGCCGTAGCGGCGCCAGTGCGCCAGCGGGCGGTCGCCCGCGGCGGCGCCGTTGCCGGCCGGGGCGATGATCGCTTCGGGGGCTGCTGCAACCACCGCCTCGATGCCGATCTGCGGCACCAGCACCGGCTCGGCGGAAAAGACATTGCTGCCGCCGCAGCGGGCGATCAGGTCGCTGATGACATGCCGGCCATTGACCGTCATCAACGGCCGCGCCCAGACCTGGTAGAAGACCTTCACCGGCAGCACGCCGGATGCAACGCCGCGCCCCAGCCTCTCGAGCCGCTGCCGGAAGGCACCGGCGGCAGCATCGGCGGGCGTCCCGAGCAGCAGACCGAGGCGCTCCAGGCTCGAGGCCACGTCCTCCAGCCGCTCGACGTCGTGGTAGTAGATCGGCACGCCCAGATCCGCCAGCCGCTCGAGCTGGCGCGGATTGTTGCCGCGCTTCCAGGCGAGGATGAGGTCCGGCTGCAGCGACAGGATCCGTTCCATCTGCAGCGCCAGCGCGTCGCCCACCCGCGGCAGCTTCCGGGCGGCCAGCGGATAGTCGCTGTACTCGACAGCCCCCGCCAGCCGATCGCCGGCGCCGACGGCGAAGACGAGTTCGGTCAAGGCGGGCGAGAGGGCGATGACCCGCCTTGCCGGTGCCTGCAGGTTGAGTTGCCGCCCGGCGTCGTCCGTCACCGACACGGCCTGTACCGGCCCGGGATTCATCAGCATCGCGCCGCAGAGAGCACCCCAGAAGAGGGACACCGGCAGTCTCGCCTCCGGGACGCACCGCATCACCCTCTTTCGCTTCCCGCTCGGACCAGGCCGTTGACAGGCCGATCCTGCCGACCGACGATCGCCGAACGTCCACGCCCGGTACCTCCTGCGCCCATGCGGCGCATGATGCGTCGACGCGACGACGGTTGGCGCCTCCCCGGGCCGCCAAAAAGAGATCCGTGAAGGCGACGTCGTCATCTTCATTCCGGCTGGCTGAGCATTATCGATTCCGACCCGAAGCGCTACGGCAGCGTGGAACCGGGTCTGGGCAAGGAAGGCGCACTTTACCTGGCGTCGAAAAACGTGATGGCTGTCGGCGCGGATACATGGGGCCTCGAGGTACTGCCTTTCGAGCCCGGCGTCGGTGTCTTCGAAGTCCACCAGATCCTGCTGGCGAAGAACGGCATCTACATCCTGGAGAACATGAACACCGGTGCGATGGCCAAGGACAAAGTCTACGAGTTCATGTTCGTCCTCGGCCACAACAAGTACAAGGGCGGCGTGCAGTCGATGATCAACCCGGTGGCGATCCACTGAGCGGGCAGCGGGGCGCTGAGGCGTGGCATCGGGAGGCGCGATGAACTCGCGCATTCCGGCGATCTTGAGCGATCGCGACGCGAGCGCGGCTGCCGCCGCCCGCGTCTCGACGCCCAGTTTCTCGAAGACATGCTCCAGGTGCTTGTTCACCGTGCGCGGGCTCATGCCGAGAATGTCGCCGGTGTCAGGATTGGTCTTGCCTTTGGCAACGTTGGTCCTCGTCGTCGGTGCCTGCCACTGCGCAATGCGCACGGCCCAGCGGTAAGACCCGCGGGGAAAGTCGCTGCGCAGTCTGCGGGTCATGCGCGGGTCATGTTGCGGGGAATTCGACGCATTGATCCGCGCCGAAATCCCCAAGTGGGCCACCGTGGTCCAGAGCGGCGGCATCAAGGCCGACTAAGAAGCCGGCTCAGTCTTTCCTGGTCCCCGGCTTGCCCATCACCAGCAGAAGCAGCGCGCCAACGCCCAGCACCGCGACGCCGATCCAGGCGGCATTGAGTCCGCCCAGCTCCTGGCTGTACACATACGACAGGCTCGCCCACAACATGTAGGCGCAGACC
>JACCRJ010000426.1 GCA_013813615.1 Lautropia sp.
GAGATAGGGCAGGAAGGGGCCGGTGCCGTGCACCAGCGCCTCGTGCACGCTTTCGGGAACCGCAAGGTCGCCGAACAGCTCGCTGAAGGGTTTCTTCATCAGCTTGTCCAGGCGGTCCGGACATCGAAACCGAAGTCGTCGGGTTCAATCCCGGGCGCCTGCGGTCCCAGTCGCAGCTGCGGGAACTGCTGGCGCACCTTGAAACCGTGGTCGACGAGGAACGGGGCGAGATCGCCCGTGAGCTCCACGACGACATCGGCAGTGCGCTCACCGCGCTGCGTCTGGACATGAACTGGATCGAACAGCATGGGGACGCTGCGAGCGCCGATCGAGCGCGGCAGCCATGCAAACCCGGGCCCACGTGCTGGTCACCGCGTTGCGGTTGCAGCAGCGGCTTCGGCCGGCGATACTCGACCAGGGCCTGATCCCGGCGCTGCGCTGGCTGGTGGACGACGCCGGCCGCCGCAGCGGTATGACCGTCGACTTCCAGTGCAATACGGATACGGTGAACGTGGACGCGCCGGTCGCGGTGGCCGTGTACCGCACCCTGCAGGAGTCGATGACCAACATCATGAAGCATGCCCGCACCACCAAGGTAGAGGTCAGCCTCGTCGTCGCGCCGCACAAACTTTCGCTCGAAATCGCGGACAACGGCCGCGGTATCCGGCCCGCCGATCGGGAGAAACCGACCTCGTTCGGGCTGCGAGGCATGGCGGAGCGCGCCACCCGCCTCGGCGGCTGGCTCGAGGTCAGCAGCCTGGCGCAGGACCAGGGGCAAGCGAGCGGCACCGTCGTCTTCCTCTCGCTGCCGCTTCAGGCACGGTTACCTGTCGACGCCCTTCCCGCCGCCCGGCACCCGGCTGCCGACGCGCGCCGGAACCACGGTTTGACGGCCCGGCCGTGATCAAGGTCATCCTGGTCGACGACCACACGCTGATCCTCGGCGGGCTGCGGGAGTTGCTGTCCGACGCGCCGGGTATCTCCGTCGTGGGCGAGGCGACCGACTACGGCAGCCTGCGCAACCTGGTACGGGAGCAGCAACCGGACGTGGTGGTGCTGGACATCAACCTGCCCGGGCGCAGCGGACTGGAGGTGCTCGCCTCGCTCAACGAGATGGATACGCCGCCGCGGGTGCTGATGCTGTCGCAGTTCGCCGCCGACCAGTATGGCCTGCGGGCGCTCCGGGCGGGCGCCATGGGCTACCTGAACAAGTCATGTGATCCGTCGCTCATCGTCGACGCCGTCCGTGAGATCGCTGCCGGCCGCACCTATGTAACCGGCGACCTGGCCCATCTGCTGCTGGAGGCCGTGACCGGCAAGAGCCGGGGGTCGCTTCACGAGAGCCTGTCGGAGCGGGAGATGCAGGTGCTGCTGCTGATCGCCGCCGGCAAGCGCCTGTCGGTGATCGCTGAGCGCCTGGTGCTGTCCCCCAAGACCGTCAGCGTCTACCGCGCGCGAATCCTCGAGAAGCTGTCCCTCAAGAGCAACGCAGAGGTGGCGGCGTACGCCATGCGTCACGGCCTGATGAAGTAGCCTACCCCTGTTGCGGTTCCTGGGCCCGGAGGGTCCGCAGGACCGCACGGTTGCAATCGCCGAGCGTCGTCAGGCATTCCTGAAGCGCCACCGGCAGCGCCGGATCGGCCCCGTGCTCGACGGCTTCCGCGATCCTGAGGTAGGGCATGAAGCGGCCGGTGCGATGCACCAGCGCCTGTTGCACGCTCTGCGGCACCGCCAGGCTGCCCAGCAATTCTTCAAACGGCTTCTTCATCAGCTTGTCCAGCAGCGAAAGCACGCCGAGGATGAAGATCTGGTCCTGTGCGGCGTCATCCTGCGGCGCTGCCAGCAACTGCTCCAGGAGCAGGCCCCGCCGGAACGAGGCGAGCATCACCGGGCGCATGTTGGCGTCCCGACTGGAACTGGCGAGCATCAGCGCGAGGCAGCGCTTGAGCTTCGAATAGCCCAGCACCGCGACTGCATGACGGAACGACTGTACCTTGACGTCGAAGCCGGAGGCGCTGGAATTGATGTAGCGCAGCAGGCGGTAGCCGATCGCGGGGTCGCGCCGGATCACCGCCTCCATGCGGGGCACCTGCTCGCATCGGTCGACCATCGTGATCAGCTGCATGATCGTGACGTAGTCGGGAGCCGCGCTGGGGCGCTCCTGGTAGCCGACCGCATCCTCCATCGGCCAGCCGAGCACGGCGCAGGCGCCGGTAGCGAAACAGCGTTCCATCAGGCCGATCGAAGTGACGCCCTCCTGGGCATAGCCGATCGAGCGCCGCGTCCCAGCCGGCGTCCGCTGGTCCAGCCCGTGCAGGCGCCGATCCTCGTCCACGTGGATGATCGACATCCTGAAGGCGGAGAGCAGCGCCGGCGGAAGCGGCGCCGGCGGGCGCCCATTGAGCACCAGCGAATAGCCGCGCCGGTGAAGGCCTGCAAGAATTGCCTGGACTGCGGGCAGCTGGGTGGACTGAGCCGGCACCTCCAGCCAGACATTCTGTTTCGGCGGAACCTGCAGGATCTGTTCGTCCAGCACCGCCTGGGGCGCCGACAGCAGGATGGTGGGGCTCAGCAGCGGCCAGTCCCGGCTCATCTCCTCGTACACGCGGTAGAGGCACAGCGCCGGATGCGACGCAGCCTGTGACCGCACCCTCAGCGCCATGACGCTGCGCCGGCGATCGATGATCGGCTCGTAGCGAAGAAGGGAATCGAAGAAACTGGGCTCTGGCATCGTGTGATCGCGCGAAATCCTCCCCCGGACAGGCCCGGTGTCGGCCGGCCGAATATCGCGCGTTCCCCCGCCGGAATCCAGTTCCGGCTGACCAGCGACGCATATGGACCGCAGGCCGGTCTACCGGACGACCCGCGGCGCCTCAGACCTCGTCGAAGTCGCTGCCCAGGTCGATGATGCCGTGGCGCAGGCTCAGGTAGGCCTCCTCCACCACGTCCCCCACGCCTTTCACGCCGAGTTCGATATGGCGGCGCTCGCCGTTCTCTCCCACGGACGGCAGGCTGTAGACCTTGATCCCGGCGAACGCTGATTCGATCGCCTCGAGCAGGGGCGTCACCACCGATTCGGCGGTTTCGTACACCAGCAGGGAACGGTCGATCTGCTCCCCGCGATGGAACAGATGCCGGTAATGATTGTCGAGCACCCACTCCACCATCGGCCACGCCATCACCGGAAAGCCGGGCACGAACCAGTGATCCTCGACATTGAAGCCGGGAATCCGGTTGAACGAGTTCGGGATGATGGCCGCACCCTCCGGAAATTCGCCCATCTTGAGGCGCTGGCGATTCTCGGGCGTCGTCATGTCCGCGCTGCCCTTGCCTTCGGCGGCCATGTCCGCGCAGCGCTGCGCGATCAGCCGGGCCGCCTCGGGATGCAGCAGCAGCGGCCGGCCCAGCGCCTGGGCAGTCGCCTGGCGGGTCATGTCGTCCGGCGTCGCACCGATGCCGCCGAAGCAGAACACCGCGTCCGCCGACGAAAAACTCTGCTCGAGCGCATCGACCAGCAGCTCGTGGTCGTCGCCGACGTAGCGGGCCCAGGTGAGCCGCAGCCCGCGGCTGGACAGCATTCCGATGAGCTTCACCAAGTGCTTGTCCTGACGCTTGCCGGAGAGGATCTCGTCGCCGATGATCAGCGCGCCGATCCGTCTCACGTCCGCTGCATGCCTGGGATCATCCCGGTTCATTTCCGCTCTCAGATCGCCTCGACCGAGGCCGGCGCGCCCAGTGTGCGCTGTTCGCGCAGACGGGACAACGAGTAGTGGGCAAAGACCAGCGCCGAAAGCACCGGCGCCACGAGGAACAACGGCGGGATGTAGTTGAGCAACGCAACGGCGAGCCCGAGCAGCAGGAAGGCGCGGCGGTCGGACCGGATCAGCCGCTGGCGCTCCAGGGTGCTGGCATGCTCGACCAGGCTGTCGAAACGCATCAGCCGCGCGGTCAGCCATCCCCACCAGAGCCAGGGGACGATCAGCGCGAGTGGCGGTATCAGCCAGAGCGGCATGGTGAGCAGGTAGCCTGCGATGAACACGACCAGGCTGCGCAGGACATTCCAGAGGTTGGCGCCCAGGGCCAGGCTGCCCTGGCGGGCCAGGTCCGGATAGGTCTCGCGTCCCAGATGGCGGATCACGACCGGCATCGCCAGCAGCGCGATCAGCGCCAGCGCGGTCGCGATCGCGATCGGCACCAGCAATAGAAAGGCGAAGAGATTCGGGACCCAGGTGCTCAATCCTGCGAGGCCGAACGGCGCGATCGACCGATAGCCGCGCGCCATCCAGCCGTCCCCCTGGAAGACCACGGTCTGGAACCAGCCGGTTACCGGATCCCACAGGAACCAGGCGGACACGACCCAGAAGCCGATCGCTACCAAAAACGGCAGCACCAGCAGCGCGAGCATGCGCGGCGTGAACTGGCTGGCCAGCCCGCGACCGAGGGCGGACAGGACACGGGTCGGGGTGCCCGCCATCATCCGATCGGGCCAGCCGTCATCGCCCGGCGCCCGTGCTCACTGGGACTCCTTCTGGTCGAGGATCTTCGTGAGTCGCTTGACCGATACCGGCACCGGTGTGCGCAGCGCCTGCGCAAAGAGCGAGACGCGAAGCTCTTCCAGCAGCCAGCGGAACGACTCGAACCCCGCGTCGGGCGTGCCCCTGAGGGCGCGCTTCCGCCGCTGCCAGCGGCCCAGCAAGGGCGCCATTTCAGCCCTCAAAGACTTGTCGCGCTGCGGCTGCTCGCGCAGCTTGTCGGCGCGCATGCCGATCGCCTTGAGGTAGCGGGGATAGCTCGAGAGGTTCTCGAACGGCGTGGTCTTGATGAAACCCGCCACGAAAAGCCCCTGGAGCTGCTGGTCCACGTCCACAGTCGCATCCGGCTGGTCCCGCAGTCCGGTCAGCTTGCGCCGCACGGCCGCATGCTCGTCCAGGATCGCCTGCACCATCCGCAGGATTTCCTGCGCAGTCAGGGTGAACCGCGGCCTTCCCTGGGCGAGGCGGGCGGTGAATTCCTCGGCATTGCGTGGCAGCCCCTCGATCATGAAGCTGCGCTCGATTGCGCAGGCAACGATCTGCTCCGACAGCGACCCGCCGGACGCCTGCTGTCCGGGCAGCGTGGTGAACAGGAGGTCCAGGCGGTTGTTCTTCTTCACCTCCCGCTCGAAGAACCGGATCGGCTCCGCCAGCGCCAGCATGAACAGGCGCCGCACGCCCTCCCGGTGACGCAGCGCCGCCAGGCCGGGTTCGTCGAAGACGGCAAGTTCGACGGCGTCGACATGATCGACCAGCGCCGGAAAGCCTACGATGACTTCGCCGCGCGGCGATTCGAGCTCCAGCAACTCCGGCAGTTCACCGAAGATCCAAATGGCGGCGCGGCGCCCGGCGGAGCTGCGCGCCGGCTCCGCCGCCCGCGCTCGGGCCTTCCCAGCGG
>JACCRJ010000435.1 GCA_013813615.1 Lautropia sp.
GGGCCAGGCGGAACAGGCTGGCCTGCTCGCGCGATTCGACGGGATCGTCACCTTCACGCCGGCAGCGCTTGACTGCCGCCTGCCGTGCCGCGACCCCGACGACCGCAAGTTCCTCGACTTGGCGATCGACCGCCGCACGACGTGGCTGCTATCCCGGGACCGCGCGCTGCTCGCGGCCCGCAAGCTTGCCTGGCGCCGCTTCGAGGTCAGGATCGGCCAGCTCCCCGACTTCTACACATGGCTTGACGCCACTTCGCGGGGGGCTGGCGGGTGACCAGTCGGGAAACGCCGCTGCGCTGGGATCTCATCTGCCGCGTGGTCGACAACTTCGGAGACGCGGCGGTCATGTGGCGCCTGGCCCGCCAGTTGGCGCTCGAGCACGACTGCCCGGTGCGGCTGCTGATCGACCAGCCGGCGGTGCTGCAGCGGCTGGTCCCCAACGCCGCACCCGGCGGCCCGGTCGACGGCGTGATGATCGACGTCATGCCGGATGAACCGGCGGACGATGCCGTGCCCACCACCGCCGGCGAAGACGCCGCCGCCAACGTCGTGGTCACCGGATTTCATGCCGCCCTGCCCGCTTCCTATCGCCGTTGGATGGCGCGACGGCGTCCGGTCTGGGTGAACTTGGAGTATTTGTCTGCGGAAACCTGGATCGACGGCTTTCACGGGCTGCCGTCTCCGCGCGCCGATGGCTTGACCGAGTACTACTTCTACCCCGGCTTCACCGCAGCCAGCGGGGGACTGCTGCGTGAGGCCGGCCTGCTTGCGCGTCGCGACGCATTCCAGAAGGACCCCGCCAACCGTCGGCGGTTCCTGGCAGCCCATGGGGTCAGGCGCCGGGCCGGCGAAACCACCGCCTCCCTTCTTTGCTACCCTGACGCACCGCTGAAAGCGCTGGCGCTGCAACTGAAACGCTCCCGCGCCCACCTTCACCTGCTGGTACCGGAAGGTGCGGCGGCCGGCGCAGCCGATGCGGAGGCGCTCTCGAATGCCAGCGGCGGCCGCATGCGGATCAGCCGGATTCCCTTCCTGCCGCAGCAGAGCTACGACCATCTGCTCTGGTCCTGCGATCTCAACTTCGTGCGCGGCGAGGATTCGCTGGTTCGCGCCCTCTGGGCGGCCCGGCCGTTCGTCTGGCAACCCTATGTCCAGGCTGACGGCATCCACCTTCGCAAGCTGGACGCCTTCCTGCAACGACTGGGCCCCGGTGGCCCGCTTGCGGACGCCATGCTCTGGTGGAACGGCGCACCCGGCTCGAGCGCCTGCTCCCTGGTAGACCTGCTGGAGCAACCGGCGCGCGCTACCGACTGCATGAGCCCGCTGCAGCGCCAGACGACCGCTCCCGATCTGGCGACACGGCTGCTGGAATTCGTGACCCCTCTGGTATCGCCAAAATGTTCGCCGTCTTGAGGGAAGGCGGCCAGTTATAATCCACGGCTTTGCAGGAATCAGGGTAAGCACGATGAAGACCGCTCAGGAAGTGCGCGTTGGCAACGTCATCAAGGTCGGCAGCGACCCCATGGTGGTGTTGAAGGCCGAGTACAACAAGTCCGGCCGCAACGCTGCAGTAGTGAAGATGAAGATGAAGAACCTTCTCAGCGGCTCTGCGATGGAGAACGTTTTCCGGGCAGACGACAAGTTCGACGTCCAGACGCTGGAGAAGACCGAGGTCACCTACTCCTACTTCGCCGACCCCGCCTATGTCTTCATGGACAAGGACTACAACCAGTTCGAAGTCGACGCCGAGAACATGGGCGACGCGATGAATTACCTGGAAGACGGGATGCCCTGCGAAGTCGTCTTCTACGACGGCAAGGCGATTTCGGTGGAACTGCCGACCATGCTGGTCCGGGAGGTCGAATACACCGAGCCGGCTGTCCGGGGCGACACCTCCGGCAAGGTGATGAAGCCGGCCAAGATCAAGCCGACCGGATTCGAACTGCCGGTGCCGGCTTTCGTGGAAACCGGCGACCGCATCGAGATCGACACTCGCACCGGCGAGTACCGCAGCCGCATCAAGGGCTGACGTCCGGCTCCCGGGGTACCGCGGGCCTGGGGCCACCCCGCTGCTGCGGCCTGGCGCCGCCCGTGCCCGGTGAATGCTGGGCACTCGAAGAATGCTGGGCTTTCAATGCACTCAGCGGCGGCACCGTCCCCGGACGCAATGCTGCCTGCAAATCCATGGCAGCCAGCGCCGAGTCCAGAGTGCGGGGGGCTGCGGCATCTCGTGGCAGCCTCGGGGCCTGGGGTCGCCGGCCCAGGAAACGACTCAGCACGCGGTTCACCGTCGTGTGCAGCGCGCTGAGCGGTACAGGCTTGCCGAGGTAGCCGTTGCAGCCGGCCCAGGCAGCCCTGGCCAGGTCGAATACGCCCGACCGTGAACTCAGCACGATCACCGGTACCACCAGTTTCAACCTGCCGGTTTCGCTTCTCAGCCGCCGCAGCATCGCCAGGCCGTCGCCATCCGGCTGCTGCGGCTCGAGGATCACCAGTTCATAGCTGCGCATCGACAGCACCTCCTCGGCCTGCGCCAGCGTGCCGACCCCCTCGGAATCGACCGCTATCTGCCGCAACGCCGCCGCGATCTGGCTGCGCACGGCAGGGCTTGGCTCGACCACCAGGGTGCGCGGCGGCCGACCGGAAACCAGCGGCAGGCGCAGCGTCGGGTCGGCCTGCACGAAGCGGGTGGACATCCGGCGGGTGCGCTCGCGCATCGATAGCGACTCGGCTGCCCGGTTCAATACGCCCAGCACATCCAGGCTGAACGTCGCCAGCAGCAGGTCGTCGTTACCGCGGTGGTGGCTGGCCCGCCGCCCGACGCCGATGACCGGCAGCGCCAGCGGCACGCTCTTGAGCGTCTGCGCGACCTCCGCACCGCCCTTCGCGGTCATGTCCACCAGGGCTATGTCGAACTCCCCGGGCCCACTGTGCTCCGCTACCTGATAGCGGTAGTTGTTGTGCCGCGCATGCTTGACGATGATTTCCAGCAGGCGCTGAAACCGGTGGCCCAGCCCGAACACGGCAATCCGGTAAACCGGACGCGCATCGAAAGGCGCGGCTTCGCCATGGGTGGGGATCAACAAGGTCTCCAGCGGGCTAAGCATTGGCTGTTCAGCATCTGGAGATTGTACGCACGGAAGCCCGCGGGGCAAAACTCATCTTGCGAAAAAAAAACTCAAGGTTTCATGTATTTAGGGCTGAATTTTCGGAAACCACGCTAAGTGTCGGCTGACCTTACTGCGAGTCTGCCCGACCAGCCGTCGGCCTCTCCCCAGCCTCCAGCACTTCGGTCAGCAGGTCATTATCCTGCGCAAAGTTCAGCATGAAGCTGTACGCCATCGGCTCGAGATCCCGCTGACCGGGCGCGTCCGCTCGTCTTGCTGCATCGCAGGATAATACCCTCGGCCGGTACAATCTCAGGTCATTCCCCAGGAGCCGCCATGCCCGCGAGTTCGCCGTTGATGTCGACGTATCTGCCGCAGCCGGTCGCCTTCGTGCGAGGGGACGGCGTGCGGCTGTTCGATGCCGACGGCAAACGCTACCTCGACTGCCTGAGCGGCATCGCCGTCAACACGCTGGGCCACAACCATCCCCGCCTCGTGGCCGCGCTGACCGATCAGATCGGCAGGATCATCCACACGTCCAATCTGTTCGAGTCGCCGCTGCAGAAGGAGGTGGCGGCGCGCCTGGTCGAGCTATCCGGCATGACCAACGTCTTCTTCTGCAATTCAGGGCTGGAGGCGAACGAGGCGGCCATCAAGATCGCGCGCCTCTACGGTCACAACCGGGGCGTGCACGAGCCGCACATCGTCGTCTATGAAAAGGCTTTCCACGGCCGTTCCCTCGCGACCTTGTCCGCCACCGGCAACGAAAAGGTGCAGAAAGGGTTCGAGCCGCTGGTTCCGGGGTTCGTGCGGATTCCGCTGAACGACATGCAGGCGCTGCAGGAGTTGGCGAGGACCGATCGGAACATCGTCGCCGTCTTCCTCGAGGCCATCCAGGGCGAAGGCGGCATCACTGCGGCGCAAGTCGACTATCTGCAGCAGGTGCGTCGCTTCTGCGACGAGCGCGGGTGGTTGCTGATGATCGACGAGGTGCAGTGCGGGACCGGCCGCACCGGGCGCTGGTTCGCCCACCAATGGGCCGGCATCGTGCCGGACGTGATGCCGCTCGCGAAGGGGCTGGCGTCGGGCGTGCCGATCGGCGCAGTGGTCGCGAACGGCGCAGCTGCGGACGTCTTCAAACCCGGCAACCATGGCACGACGTTCGGCGGCAATCCGCTCGCGATGCGCGCCGGGGTCGAGACGCTGCGGATCATGGAAGAGGAAGGCCTGCTCGCCAACGCCGCCGAGGTCGGTGCGATGCTGAAGGCGGGCCTGGAGCGCGAGCTTGCCGGCGTCGCCGGCGTGGTCGATATC
>JACCRJ010000461.1 GCA_013813615.1 Lautropia sp.
CTCCGGTACAGAGGGCAAGCACCCGGTAAGGCAGCTGCAGCGCCTGCAGGATCGCTTCCGCATGGCCGACCATTTCGTCGAGGGCCGCATAAGACCGGTCGGGCTGCGTGATCTGCACCATCTCCACCTTGTCGAACTGGTGCTGGCGGATCATGCCGCGCGTGTCCTTGCCGTAGGCGCCCGCCTCCGAGCGGAAGCACGGCGTATGGGCGGTCAGCCGGATCGGCAGCGACTCCGCCGGGACGATCTCGTCGCGCACCAGGTTGGTCAGCGAGACCTCGCTGGTCGGAATGAGATAGAAATCCCCGCCCCCGCTTTCGCCCCCGTCGACCGCCGGTCCCGATCCGCCGCGCTGGACCTTGAACAGGTCCTCCTCGAACTTCGGCAGCTGCCCGGTGCCGCGCAGGCTGGCCGCGCCGACCAGGTACGGCGTGTAGCACTCTTGGTAGCCGTGCCGGCTGGTGTGCATGTCCAGCATGAATTGCGCGAGCGCGCGGTGCAGACGGGCGAGCTGACCCTTCATGACGACGAACCGTGCGCCGGAGAGCTTCGCAGCGGCCGCAAAGTCCATCCCGAGCGCAGCGCCGAGTTCGACATGGTCCCGCGTGGTGAAGGCATGGGCCGGAGCGGTGCCCCAGCGCCTCAGTTCGACATTGTCGGCCTCGGACTTTCCGACCGCAGCCGACTCGTGCGGCAGGTTCGGCAACGACAGCAGCAGGTCTTCCAGCTCCTGCTGGATGCCTGCAAGCTCCGCCGACGCCTCCTGTTGCGACTGCCCGAGCGTGCCGACTTCGGCCAGCAAGGGCTCGGCATTCTCCTTCCTGGCCTTGGCCTGGCCGATCTGCTTCGACAGCGCATTGCGCCGCGCCTGCAGCTCCTCGGCCCTGCTCTGTACCGCCTTGCGGCGGGATTCGAGGCGCTCGAACGCCCCCAGGTCGAACGCGAATCCGCGGCTTTGCAGCCTGCGGGCAACCTCAGCGGGCTCTCGCCGCAGCAGATGGATGTCGATCATGGGGGCATGATAAACGCTGGACGGCCGTGCCGGCCCGACCCGGGGAGGAACGCCGAGGCGGGCCGAAAACTATAATCGCGCCACCGTCACCGGGCTCGGGCCGCCGCGCCACGCGCGCCGACGCCTCAACCGGATCACTGGAGATTCAATGATTTCTCGCCGTACGTTCCTTGCCCGCGTCACCGCCCTCCTCCTGGTCTGCGGTGCCGCGGTCCTCTCCGGATGCGCCACCCGATCGTCGGGTGCGGAGTCGGACCATCTGCCGATCGTCTTCGTGCACGGCAACGGCGACAGTGGGGCTCTCTGGCAGACGACGGTCTGGCGCTTCGAGTCCAACGGCTGGCCGACGGCAAAGCTGCATGCTCCTGACCTGCCATTTCCGATGGCGCGGGACGAGGACAACCGGGCGCAGCCCGGCCGCACGTCGACCGCCGAGCACATGGCCTTCCTGAAAGCCGAAGTCGAGACGGTGCTGAGCCGCACCGGCGCCGACAAAGTCATCCTGATAGGCAATTCGCGCGGCGGCAACGCCATCCGCAACTACATCCGAAACGGCGGCGGCGAGCAGACAGTCAGCCATGCCATCCTGGCCGGCACGCCAAACCACGGAATCTGGGCAGTCAAGGGCATGCGCGAGAACAGCGAGTTCTCCGGGACCGGTCCGTTCCTGACCGGCCTCAATGCGCCCAAGACCAGGAACGGCGACGAAGTGACGCAGGAGGTGAAGTGGCTGACCATCCGCTCTGACAACAACGACAAGTATGCGCAGCCCGACGGGCTGTGGATCGGCTCACGCGGCCAGCCGACCAACGTCTCCTACAGGGGGCCCGAGTTGCGCGGGGCGACCAACGTGGTGCTGCCCGGCGTTGACCATCGGGAAACCGGGTTCGCCGCGGCTGCGTTCGATGCGATGTACCGCTTCATCACCGGCGAGGCGCCACGGACGGCGGAGATCGAGCCGAGCGAAAGCCTGGTGCTGAATGGCATGATCATGGGGCTCGGCCTCACGCCGACCGAGCCGGCTTCCGGCGGCTACGTCAACAACCTCCCCCTGCCCGGCGCAACGC
>JACCRJ010000471.1 GCA_013813615.1 Lautropia sp.
TCGTTGCGCAGGTTGACGCCCCCCTGAACGAAGAAGATGGTCTCCGGCGTGTTGAAAAGGAGCAGGTTGGACCGCAAGGCACCCTTCTCTGCCGACAGGTCAACCAGCGCACAGCTAAGGGCCAACGGCTTGTCACCGCTGATGAAGACACCCAGCGCGTTTGCCAAATCCAGCCCGGCTATTTCATCGATCAGGTGCGAAACCGAACCGCCGTCGATGCGTCCCTTGATCGTGCCGCCGAGCGATCCCAGGATCGCCGCGGTGGAGTTGCCCGTGCCCTTCAGGAGGGTTTCCCCGCTGAAGCGTCCGGCGATGAAATACTCGTCCGAAGCCCTCACCCAGCTCTTCAGGTCGACCCGCTCCCATTTCAGCCTGGTGTCAAAGACCGGGGCTTTGTTTTCAGCCGATCCGTCAAGGACAATGGCGCCAGCCAACGTGCCGCCTGCAAGGTTCGACTTGAGGTCCTGCAGTTTCAGCACCCCTTTGTCCAGCAGCAGCTTTGCCTTCAGGCTTTGCAACGGCCGGAGCGCGTCCGTGCCGAGGTCGAGTTGCTTCAGGTCGATCGCAACATCGGCATTCATCCTCCGCAGCGACGGCAGGTTGAACTCTGCTGAGGGAAGCACGCGTGAAGCATCGGAGCCGGCTGTCTTCTTGCCGGCGTCCATCCTGGCTGCATCCTTCCTGGCTGCGTCCTTCCTGGCTGCGTCCTTCCCGACTGCTTCCTTGCGCGAGTCCTTCGTACCTGCTGCCTTGTCGCCGTTCGATCCCGCCTTGCCCCTGGCTCCCGCCTTCCCCTTGTCTTCCTGGCCGGCTGCCACGCTGCCCTTCTTGCCATTCTTGCCATTCTTGCCATCCTTGCCCGCCGCGCCCCCGGCATTGGCGCCGGAGGCGCCGATGGAGGGCCCAAGGTCCTGCAGGACCAGCCGGCTGGCGTTCAGGCTTCCCCGCAGGATCGGTGTTGCGCCGGCGCTGTCGTATTCGAGCTGGGCGACCATGCGGCTCGAGCCGATCTCGGCACGGGTAACGTTGACCTTGACGATGCTGCCCGACCGCTGCAAGTCGCCTTCGAGCTGGTAAGGCGGCGTGTCGGGAAGGGTAAGGCCAGGGATCGCGGTCAGCTCTCCGAGCGAGCGGCCCTGAGCCGATACCTTGCCCTGGACGTCGCCGAACGTGGCGAGATCCGATACCGAACCGTTGAAAGCAAGCTCGGTTGTCTTGAGCTTGCCGGTGACTTCGATATCGTTGAGCACGCCGCCTTCGGTGATCGGGCGGACGCCCTTGGTGCGCAGTGCAAAACTGAGCGGCTCCTTGCGCCAGGTGCCGCGGCCGTTGACCACCAGTCCGGCCTGCTGAGGCGCCTGCTGGCCGGTGCCGGCTGCCTGGCGCGTACCTGTGCCGCCCTCGCCCGCCCGCGCCTCGATCTGCAGATCGAGTTCATTGAGGGCGTCGTCGACTTCGATCTTCACCTGCCCCAGCGACAGCTGCTCGACGACCGGAAGCACTACCGCGGCGTCTGCCTCCGCCAGCTTTTCGGCGCCCATCGACCAGGATGCCCTGCCCTCGGCGTCCCTCTCTGCACGGATGTCGGCCCGCACGACGGCAAGGCGGTGGAGCACCGGCCGGCGACCGAACAGAAGGCCCCAGTCCATATCGGCTTCCAGTCCCTCGATGTCGACAAAATGGGGCTGTCGACTCCACTGGGGCGCGGCGATGCGGATTGCGCCGACCTGCACCGGGATGCTGCGGCGCAGGTTGATGCGAAACGGAGGGGATATTTCCACCGGCCGGTCCAGCTGCGACGAAAGAATCGCTGCAACCGGCTTCCTGAGGTAGGCCCAGCCGAAGAGATCGCTGACCACGACGAAGAGCACGAGGGCCAGTGGCACCAGCCAAAGGAGCGACCGCCATCCCCACCGGCCATGCCTATGTGAGGACCCTCGACGGTTCATGCGTGCCTCCCTCCCATGCCAGCGCTTTCCGTTTTGTGTGCACGGTGTTATATGCGCGCATAGCAATCGCTATGCCTGCAAGCGTCCGACCCTGGGACGCTCGGGCGT
>JACCRJ010000473.1 GCA_013813615.1 Lautropia sp.
TATTTCACCTGCGGTACGCCGCTCGCCTCTGAAATCGGCGCGGAAGCGCTCAAGGGCAAGCGTGATTTCGACAAGGCGAAGCAGCTGGTCAAGGAAGCCGGCTACAAGGGCGAGAAGATCGTGATCATCAACGCCACCGACCAGCCGATCGTGCATTCGCAGTCGCTGCAGACGCTGGAAGTGCTGAAGAAGCTCGGTCTCAACGCCGAGATCCAGTCGGGCGACTGGGGCACGCTGATCACCCGTCGCGCGGTGCGGGAGCCGGTGGACAAGGGCGGCTGGTCCATCTTCCATACCTGGCTGGTTGGCCCCGACATGGTGAACCCGGCGGTGAATTTCCCGATCCGCGGCACCGGCGACTCGGCCTGGTTCGGCTGGCCGAAGGATGCGCAGATGGAGGAATTGCGGGAAGCCTGGTTCAATGCCACGGATCCGGCCGGCTCCAAGCAGTCGGCGGATGCGGTGCAGCGCCGGGCCTTCGAGTTCGTGCCGTTTGTTCCCACCGGCCAGTTCATCCTGCCGACTGCCTTTCGCTCGAACATCTCCGGCGTGATCATCGCGCCGATCGCGTTGCTGTGGAACGTGGAGAAGAAGTAGCTGATCCGGACCGGATGCCTTATCGGTGTTCGCCTACGTAGTCCGGCGGCTCCTCTCCACCGTCGTCGTCATGGCGGTGGTTGCGTTCGTCGTGTTCCTGCTGTTGTACCTGACGCCCGGCGACCCGGCTGCCATTCTTGCCGGCGACGCCGCCACCACCGATGACATCCGGCGGGTTCGCGAAACGCTTGGACTCGACCGCCCGTTCATCATCCGGTTTGCGGAATGGGCAGGGGCGCTGCTGCGCGCAGACCTCGGCACCTCGATCTTCACCAACCTGCCGGTCACCCGCCTCATCGCCCAGCGCATCGAACCGACGCTGGCGCTGACGGCATGCACCCTGGTGGTTGCGGTGCTGGTAGCGGTGCCGATGGGCGTGGTCGCCGCAGCCAAGGCCGGCACCTGGATCGACCGGTCGGTAATGGGGTTCACCGTGCTGGGATTTTCGGTTCCGGTGTTTGTCCTGGCGTACATCCTGATCATGGTGTTCTCGATCGAACTCGACTGGCTGCCGGTGCAGGGCTACCGTCCCATCAGTGAAGGGTTGTGGGAGTGGTTCCGCCACCTGATCCTGCCAAGCCTCGCGCTCGGGACGGTCTACATGGCACTGATCGCGCGCATCACTCGCGCGAGCATGCTGGACGTGCTGGCGCAGGACTACATCCGCACCGCGCAGGCCAAGGGCCTGGCGCCGGAATCGGTGCTGGTGGGGCATGCGCTGAAGAACGCGGCGGTACCGATCATGACGGTCATCGGCATCGGCATCGCCCTGCTGATCGGCGGCGCAATCGTGACCGAGACCGTCTTCGCCATTCCCGGGATCGGGCGCCTGACCGTGGATGCGATCCTGCGCCGCGACTATCCGATCATCCAGGGCGTGATCCTCATCTTCTCGGGGGCTTATGTACTCATCAACCTGGCGGTGGACCTGAGCTACATGCTCTTCGATCCACGCATCCGCTTCTAGCGCGACAGGGCGGCAGATCGATGACCTCCATCGCCCTGGGCAACCCGGCTCCATCGGTCTCCCCGACCTGGCTCCGCTTCAGGGACGCCTTCCGGCGCCATCCCACCGCGATCATCGGCGCCGTGGTGCTGATGCTGATGATCTTCATCGCGGTGTTCGCGCCCTGGCTCGGCACCGTGGATCCGCAGGCGGTGTCGCCGCTGCGGCGGCTCAAGCCGCCTTCGGCGGAATTCTGGTTCGGCAGCGACATGCTCGGGCGCGACGTCTACAGCCGGGTGATCTACGGCGCGCGGGTATCGCTGGTGGTGGGCCTTGCGGTGGCGTTGCTGAGCATCCTGGTCGGACTCGCGCTCGGCCTGGTGACCGGATTCATCCGCTGGGTGGATGCGATCATGATGCGGATCATGGACGGGCTGATGTCGATCCCGCCGGTGCTGCTGGCCATCGCGCTGATGGCGCTGACCAAGGCGAGCATCGAGAACGTCATCCTGGCGATCACACTCGCCGAGGTGCCGCGGGTGGTGAGGCTGGTGCGCAGCCTGGTGCTGGCGCTGCGGGAAGAGCCTTATGTGGAAGCGGCCGTCGCCGCCGGCACCAGTCTGCCGCGCATCCTGGTGCGCCACATCCTGCCCAACACCGTCGCGCCCCTGCTGGTGCAGGGAACCTTCGTGTGCGCCTCGGCGATGATCACCGAGGCCATCCTGTCCTTCATCGGCGCCGGCACGCCGCCGAACATTCCGAGCTGGGGCAACATCATGGCGGAAGCGCGCAGCTTGTTCCAGATCGCCGGCTACCTGCTGCTGTTCCCGGGGATCTGCCTGTCTCTCACGGTGCTTGCGGTGAACATGCTGGGCGACGGCATGCGCGACGCGCTGGATCCGCGCCTGGCGCGCCGGATGTGAAGCTCCCCCCGAAGCGCCTTTGGCGCCTCCCCCCCGGGGGCGCCGCCAGCGGCCCGGCGAAGCCGGATCCGCGGCGGCAGCTGGACGAAGCCCGTCTTTTTTCATGCATCGCGGGTGACGCAAGGCACCGTGGACACTGAGATGACACAAAT
>JACCRJ010000536.1 GCA_013813615.1 Lautropia sp.
GCATTCGGTGATGCTGCAGCCCTATCCGCAGGCGCAGGCCGGCAAGGTCGACGAGGCGGCGGAAGCGTGGGTGACCGAGCTGAGATCGATCATCGACGCCTGCCGCGCCCTGCGCGGGGAGATGAACCTCGGCCCGCAACAGAAGGTGCCGCTGGTGATCGCCGGCACGGCAGCCCGGCTGGCTGAGATGGCGCCTTACATCCCGGGTCTGGCCAAGGTGTCGTCGGTCGAACTGGTCAGCCAGCTGCCGGCCGATGCGATGGCGCCGGTGCAGGTGGTCGGCGAGCACCGCCTGATGCTGAAGGTGGAGATGGATCTGGGCGCGGAGCGCGCCCGCCTCGACAAGGAACTGGCGCGGCTGGGATCGGAGATCGCCAAGGCGCAGGCGAAGCTCGCCAGCCCGTCATTCGTCGAGCGCGCGCCCGCCGCGGTGGTCGCGCAGGAGCGGGACCGCCTGGGCCAGTTCGAAGCCGCCCGGCAGAAGGTGCAGGAGCAGCGCAGCCGGCTTGGCTAGCCCGGCTGGCGCAGCCGGCGCAAACTGCGCGGGCCGACGCGGGCTTCAAGCCCGGGGTCAGCGGGGTTCAGCCGACGCTGGCGAAGCCGCCGTCGACCAGCATGACGGTGCCGGTCATGAAGCGGGCGGCATCCGAGCAGAGAAACAGGACCGGGTCGGCGATCTCCGCGGGCTGCGCCCAGCGGCCCATCGGCGTGCGGGCCAGGATCATCGCGTTGCGTTCGGCGTTCTCCCGCGCGCCACGAGAGAGATCGGTGATCACCCAGCCGGGCGCCACAGCGTTCACGCGAATTTCGTCGGCGGCGTAGGCGCAGGCGAGCGACATCGTCAGGTTACGGATGGCGCCCTTGGAAGCGGAATACGCGGGCTGCCGGGGGCCGCCGAAGAAGGACATCACCGAGCCGACCAGGACGACGCAGCCTTTGCTGCGGGCAAGCAGCGGCCGTGCAGCCGAGGCCACCCGCATGCTGCCGGACAGGTTCACGTCGATCACCTGGTCGAAGACCTCGGGATCATGCTCGGTGTCCCGGCGGATGATGCCGGCGCTGGTGACCACCGCATCGAGCGACTCCAGGCCGCCGACCAGTTCGTCCACGGCGGCCTTGTCCGTGACGTCGAGCCGGACCACGCTGATCTGGCCGAACGCCGGATCAGCGCGCGCGGCGGCCAGCTCCTGCTCGGTCAGTCCGCAGGCGAACACTTCCGCACCGGCGGCGATGAATGCCAGGGACACCGCCCTTCCGATGCCGGAGACACCGCCGGTCACCAGCACGCGCTTGCCGCTGTAGTCGAAACTGAAATTCATCTCGCTTTCCCTCCGGAACCGCTAACGCCGCTTGAGGTAGAAAATCCAGGTCCGGTCGGCTTCGGACTGGCCGACCAGAACGTTGCCGGTCTGTCTGGCGAACGCTTCGAAGTCGCGCTTCGAGCCCGGATCGGTGGCCAACACCTTGAGGACCTGCCCGCTCTCGATGGTCGCGAGCGCCTTCTTGGCCTTGAGGATCGGTAACGGACAGTTCAGGCCGCGCGCGTCCACGGCGCTGTCGAAAGGCATCTCGTCGGTGGCATGGTCATCCATTCCGGTCATTGTATCCAGCGCGCAGCTGGTTGAGCACGCCCAGCCCCACCATCGAGCCGACGGTCCAGAAAAGCAGGCCGACGCCCAGGGCATTGCCGAGCACGCCGAAGATGCTGGGCAGGATTGTCTGGGTGCCGTTGACGATCATCAGCCGCAGCCCTGCCGCCTCGCCGATCCGCCCCGGGGGCGTGACCCGGTGCATCAGCGAGAGCACCATCGGCTGCGATACACCAAGGCCCAGGCCCAGCGCGAACGACAGCCCGAGCAGCACTTCGAAGCGCTCGAACATCGGATAGAAAACGTAGACGATCGCCGCCACCACCTGCGCCATCATGATGGCCCGCCATTCGGTCAGCGAGCTCAGCAGCGGCAGGATCAGCCGGACCACCAGCGTCGCGAGGCCGAAGGCGCCGAGGACGAAGCCGACCTGGCTGGCCGACAGGCCGACGCTGCGACCGTAGATCGGCACGACGAACTGGTGCACGTCCCAGGCCGAGGAGATCAGTCCGACGGCGATGTAGAGCCGGCGAAGTTCCGGCGTCTTCAGCAGGTCCGAGAAGCGGCGCTGCACCGGCATTTCCGCCGCTGGCCCCGGCAACCGGTTGCGGCGCAGGAGCAGCCAGCACATCACCAGCAACGACAGGGACGCCAGGGCAAAGAACGTGAGCTGGCCGCCGATCCGGTCGTACAGCACGCCGCTGGCGGACGGGCCGATCCCCCCGGAAACCGAATAGCCGATGGCAAGGATGCCGAAGATCTTGCGGCGATGGGCCGTCGACTGGCCGAGGTCCCCGGTCATCTTCTGCATGACCAGTTGCGACAGGAGAAAGCCCGAACCGACCAGCGTCGACGTCACGAACAGTGCGCGCAGGTCCGCCAGGAGATACGACACCATTCCGCCCAGCACCATCAGGCCGGTGCCGACGAACAGCGGCCACCGCACGCCGATCCGGTCGATCCATCGCCCGCCGACCAGCGACAGGATCGTCGGCACGAGCGCATAGACCGACAGCAGCGCGCCGATCACCAGGGGATCGGCGTCGGAATCGATGGCCGAGAGCGACAGGCAGACGCGCACGCCGCTGAAACTGATGTGCGCCAGGATCGCCAGCGCAGTGAGTTCCAGTATCTTCAGGACGGTCGGCCTGGCACGGGGGCTTAAAGTCGCTCTTCCACCC
>JACCRJ010000540.1 GCA_013813615.1 Lautropia sp.
GTTGTGGACTGAAGGGAGTTGGCCCTGAAGGGTTAGCCTTGGGATTGCCTGTTGAGGCATTCAGTGTAAGGCGCCCGTGCAGCATCCAGGACAGTAGCCGCGGCTCGGTGCCCAATGCTATCCCGCATTCCTCCTTCTTCGCGCTGGCCGATCTGAATGGGTCCATCCGGTTCACGATCGAGCGATGCGGACTGTGATGCAAGCGTCGGATGCCGACACTACCGTCGCCAGGACCTGGACTCACTGAATACCTGGAACACGATACTGGAACATTACGCGGCGCCGAATTGTTCGGCGCGTGGGCAAGATTAACGTCGATAACTCGAAAGAAATCGAACAAACGAAAGCTGTTGACTCCAGCGTCCTGGCCTCGAGCCGGTGCCTGGGTCGGTGTCCGGATTACTGAATGCCAACCATCTGCCTGGTGGATTTCGTCTCCATACCGGTGATATACCCGCAAGCCGCGTCCCAGCGGCCCGGGCAGATGCGGCGTTCTCCTTTCTCCCGTCGCCCCCCTCTCGTTTGATCCGGTCGGTTCGCCGACCGCGTTGCGTCTTGCTCGCTGGCTGCGCACGCCACGCCCGGGTGCGCACGTTGGAGTCAAGGCATGAAACGCATGCTGTTCAACGCGACCCATTCTGAAGAACTGAGGGTTGCAATCGTCGACGGCCAGAAGCTGATCGACATCGACATCGAATCGGCTGGAAGAGAAAGCCGCAAGAGCAATATCTATAAAGGCATCGTTACGCGGGTCGAGCCCAGTCTCGAAGCCTGCTTCGTCAACTACGGCGAAGAGCGGCACGGCTTCCTGCCCTTCAAGGAAATTTCCAGGTCGTTCTTCAAGCAGGACGTCGAGGCCTCCAAGGCCCGCATCCAGGACGTCATCTCCGAAGGTCAGGAACTCATCGTCCAGGTGGAGAAAGAGGAGCGCGGCAACAAAGGCGCTGCCCTCACCACCTTCGTTTCGCTGGCTGGGCGCTACCTGGTCCTGATGCCGAACAACCCGCGCGGCGGCGGCGTCTCCCGCCGCGTCGAGGGCGAGGACCGGCAGGAACTGCGCGAGACCATGGACAAGCTGGAGATCCCGCCGGGCATGAGCATGATCGCCCGCACGGCCGGTATCGGCCGGTCGGTCGAGGAGCTGCAGTGGGATCTCAACTACCTGCTGCAGCTGTGGCGCGCGGTGGATTCCGCCGCCAAGTCGGCTGTCGGCGCCTTCCTGATCTATCAGGAATCCAGCCTGGTGATCCGCGCGATCCGCGACTACTTCACCGCCGACATCGGCGAGATCCTGGTCGACACCGACGACATCTTCGACCAAGCCAGCCAGTTCATGGGGCATGTAATGCCCGACAGCGTCGGCAGCGTCAAACGCTACCGCGACAATACGCCGCTGTTCTCCCGCTTCCAGATCGAGCACCAGATCGAGACCGCCTACTCGCGGATCGTGCCGCTGCCCTCCGGCGGCGCCGTCGTCATCGACCATACCGAAGCCCTGGTTGCGATCGACGTCAACTCGGCCCGCGCGACCCGTGGCTCCGACATCGAGGAAACCGCCTTCCGGACCAATATGGAGGCAGCCGAGGAGGCGGCGCGCCAGATGCGTCTCAGGGACCTCGGCGGCCTCATCGTCATCGACTTCATCGACATGGAGAACTCGCGCAATCAGCGTGAGGTGGAGCAATGCCTGAAGGACGCCCTGCAGGTGGACCGTGCACGGGTGCAGACCGGCAAGATCTCCCGCTTCGGCCTGATGGAGCTTTCGCGCCAGCGACTGCGACCTGCCCTCAACGAGGGAACCCACATCACCTGCCCGCGATGCAACGGTACCGGCGTCATCCGGGACATCGAATCGTCCGCGCTGCACGTGCTGCGGGTGATCCAGGAAGAGTCGATGAAGGAGAACAGCGCGGCGGTGCATGTGCAGGTCCCGGTCGAAGTGGCCACGTATCTGCTCAACGAGAAGAGGGCGGAAATCGCCAAGCTGGAAGCGCGGCTCAAGGTGGATATCGTTCTGATCCCGAACAAGTTCATCGAGACGCCGCACTACAAGCTCGACCGGCTCAAGCATGACGACGAGCGCCTTGCCAGCTACCGGATGAGCTACAACCTGGCCGACACGCCGGATGAAGAGAACAGCTACCTGGACAGCAAGTTCGCGGCGCCTGCCTCGAAGCAGGAAGCGATGGTCAAGGGGATTCGTCCGGAGCTGCCCGCGCCCGCTCCCGTGCAGCGGCCTGCGGCAGCTGACGCCGGCATCGCGGCCGGCCAGCCGGCCAGCTCGACAGCGCTGCCTGCACTGCCTGCGCCGGAAGCCCAGCCCGGCCTTTTCGGCATGATCCTGAATCTGTTCCGTCGCGGTGCGGCCAATGAATCCACCCTCCTCCGCCCGGGCACGCCAGCCTCTGCAGCCGATGCGGCCCGCACAGCCGATGGCGGTGCGGCTCGCGGTTCCCGTAGCGGACAGGGAACCGGTACCGAAAGCGGCGCCGGACGCAGCTCCCGTGGCGGTGCCGGAAGCGGTCGCCGCGAAGGCGGTCGCGGCGAAGGCGGTCGCGGTGAAGGCGGTCGCGGAGAGAAGCGCCGGGACCGTGGTGAGCGCGGGGGTGAAGGCCGTGGCGGCGAGGCACGGCGCGCCGATCGTCCGGAGCGCGGCGCAGATCGCGGCGGTGAACGCGGCGCGGAGCGCGAGGACCGTTCCGATCGGGGAC
>JACCRJ010000549.1 GCA_013813615.1 Lautropia sp.
GCGACGGCCTGCGCCTGGGGAACAACGCGCGGGCCGCGCTGCTGACGCGCGGGCTCGCCGAGATGACGCGGTTCGGCCTCGCGCAGGGCGCCCAGGCGGAGACTTTCATGGGTCTCGCGGGTATCGGCGACCTGGTGCTGACCTGCACCGGCGACCTGTCGCGCAATCGTACCGTCGGCCTCAAGCTCGCCGAAGGCCTGCCGCTGCAGCAGATCCTGCACGACCTCGGGCACGTGGCCGAGGGCGTCGCTTGCTGCCGGGCAGCGGTCGCGACGGCGCATGCCGCGGGCGTCGACATGCCGGTCAGCGAAGCGGTGCTGTCGGTGATCGAAGGGCGGATGAATCCTTCGGATGCGGTGGCGAGCCTGCTGGCGCGCGAGCCGAAGCCGGAGTGATGGAGCGCGTCAGCCGGAGGTGCAGTTGAGCCGGGAAAAACGGGCGGTCGCCGTCTTCTGCGGCGCCCGCAAGGGCAACGATCCGACGTTCGTCGAGCTTGCCAACCAGGTCGGCCGCGCGATTGCGCAACGGGGCTGGCTGCTGGTCTACGGCGGCAGCAGTGTCGGCCTGATGGGCGAGATGGCGGATGCCGCCCTGGCTGCCGGCGGCGAGGTGCTGGGGGTGATTCCGCAGCAACTGGTGAAACAGGAGGTGGGCCATACCGGCTTGCAGCGACTCGAGATCGTCGCCGACATGCCGGTGCGCAAGACGCGGATGATCGACGTCGCCGACGGCTTCCTGGTTCTGCCGGGCGGCTTCGGCACGCTCGACGAACTTTTCGAAGTGGTCACGCTGCGCCAGATCGGCATGCACGTAAAGCCGATCGTGCTGTGCGACCCCGCTGATTACTGGGGGCCGCTGCTGGTTGCATGCCGCGCACTGGTGGCGGCAGGGCTGGCTGATGTCCGTGACTTCGACACCATCGAGCAGTTCGGCTCGGTGAAGGAGGCGCTCGACCGGCTCGGCCAGGATGGTATGCTCGGCCGGTCAAACTGAATGGCGGCTGCTGCGCCCGCAGAAAGCGACCTGTGAGTGACTACACGATCATCGCGGCAGGGCACGGCAAGGCATTTCGTCTTGGCAGGAACCAGCGGGCGACGATCGGTCTGCCGGAAGGTCCGCAGGTTGCAGACATGTTCGCCTTCGCCGTGCCGGATCTGGATGAATTTCTCTCCACCCAGCACACGCGGTCCTGCGCACAACGCCTCTCGCCAGTCGTCGGTGAGGCTTTTTATTCGAACCGCCGCAGGCCGATGCTGGCTTTCGAAAGCGACAGCTCGCCGGGTGCGCACGATCTCCTGCTCTCGGCCTGCGATCAGGAGCGCTACACATTGCTCGGGCATCCAGCGCCGCATCGTAACTGCGTGGCGAATATGATCGAGGCTCTGGCCGAGCTTGGATTGAAGCCGCCGGAAATACCAGGTCCCGTCAATCTCTTCGAAAATGTCGCGATCGGCGCCGACGGCAGCCTGGTCATCGAGCCGCCGCTCGCCGCGCCTGGCGATTGCGTGACACTGCGTGCCCTGATGGACCTTGTCCTGGTCATCTCTGCCTGCCCGATGGACATCGTTCCCACCAATGGTGCCGACTTGCGGCCGAAACCGATTTTCGTCGAGCGCGCCGACCAGCGGTAGCGTAAGATTGGCAAGGCGGACTGCCGGCACTGCCGGCGACGAGCCGCTTCTTTAAGTCGGGAGGCCTACATGGCGATATCTTTCTTTTCAACTTCGGTGGCCCGGCATTTTGCAGTCGGCATCGGCCTGTTGGCTTTCAGTCTCATTCCCGTCCCGGTGGACGCCGCTTCGTTGAAGGAGATTCAGGCGCGCGGTTACATGACGGTCGCCACCGAGGATGACTACGCGCCGTTCGAGTTCGTCGAGGCCGGCCAGCCGAAAGGCTTCCATCATGACGTCGTCGCTGAGCTGAAGAAGTACGCCAAGTTCGAGATCAGGCAGGAGATCCTTCCGTGGACCGGCCTTCTGGCGGCGGTCTCGACCGGTAAGTACGACACCGCGATCACGGGCTCGATCGTCAGCCAGGAGCGTCTGAACGTTTTCAATTTCGTCGCCCCCGTTGCCGGCGGCGCGCACTACTACATCAAGCGCGCCAACGACGATCGCATCAAGAGCGTGAAGGATTTGAACGGTCTTACGGTCGGCGTGCAGGCCGGCAGCGTGCTCCTGTCGCGTTTGCCCGAACTCGACGCGATGTTGAAGAAGACCGGCGGCAAGCTCGGCAAGGTGGTGGAATACACGTCCTACCCGGAGGCCTACAAGGATCTCGAGAACCGGCGCATCGACTACGTCGTGAACAGCATCATCAACACCCAGTCGCTCATCAAGGAGCGAGGCAACGTGTTTACGATGGGTGAGCCCGTCTCCGGACCTGGATTTCACGCCTGGCCGGTGCCGAGGGGCAACGACGACCTGCTGAATTACCTGAACGAGTTCGTCGCCCATCTGCGCTCGAGCGGCAAGCTTGCCGAGTTGCAGACGAAGTGGTTCGGCACTGCCTTCCCCGATCTGCCGAAAGAGCCGATCAAGAGCTTCGCTCAGTACAAGAAGCTCGCGGGCCTGGAGTGATGCGGTTCGACACGGGAATATTCCACCCGTAGGGCCTCTACCTGAACGCAGCTGCCTTCGATACGCTGCTGCTTGGCGCATGGACGACGGCCTGGATCTCGGCGATCGCCATCGCCGGCGGAGTTCCATTGGGTCTGGCGCTGGCTCTCCTGCGCGAGGCCCGTATCCCTGTCATCGGTCACCTGATCGTCCTTTACGTGAGCCTTGGGCGCGCGACGCCGCTCGTGACGCTTACGCTTTTTGTCTTCATTGCTTCGCCGGTAATCGGCTTGCCGCTTGACCGCTACACGGCGGCGCTCCTCACGCTGATCCTGAACACGGCGGCCTTCAACGCCGAGATCTGGCGTGCATCGATCCGCAGCTTCCCACGCGAGCAAGTCGAGGCCGCGCGCGCGGCGGGCATGTCACGGCTTCTGATTTTCCGCCGCATCATGTTGCCCCAGATCTGGATCACCGCTCTGCCAGGTCTCGTGAACGAGATGACATTGCTGATCAAGGCGAGCCCGGCCATTGCGGTGATCGGTATCGTGGACCTCACGCGCGTCACCAACCAGATTGCCGCCATTACCTACGAGCCTCTGCCTTCGATACTGATTGCGGCCGCCATCTACATGCTCGTGATCGGAGCCCTCGTCCGCCTGCAACGCCTGCTCGATGATCGGGCGCGGCGCCTGGCGATGTGAGGGCGCACAATGAACAAATGGGAAATCCTCTGGGATCACCGCGAGATGATCCTGGTCGGATTCCGGAATACGCTGATCCTGTTCAGCGCGTCGGCGGTCGCTGCGTTCCTGCTCAGTGCAGCGATCGTGCTTGCGATTCAGGCGCGCCGCGGCGTCGTGAGCAACTCCATGCGCGCAGCTGTGGACGGCATGCGCATGCTGCCCTTCCTCATGTATGCCTATATTCTCTACTACGGCCTGCCGAGCCTTGGCATCAGCATGGATGCCTGGACGGTCGGCTTCATTTCACTGATCACCTATCACGCCGCGTACTTCGCGGAAATTCTGCGCGGCGCCTGGGCGACGTTATCGACGGGTCAGGCCGAGTCTGCGCGCGCGCATGGTTTCAGGAGCCTTGGCATGTACCGGCGTATCATCCTGCCGCAGCTTGTGCTGCGCGCCGCACCGGTGCTCGGCAACCAGCTCATCATCTGCCTGAAGGACACGGCCTTTCTTTCGATCATTACGGTTCGCGATCTCACATCCGCGGCTGCGTCGGTGCAGTCGCTCTACTTCATCCCGTTCGAGGCGTTCATCGTTGCGATCGGACTGTACTGGGTGACCAGCATCTTGATCGAGCTGCTGATCGCCCGCTTCGGTTTTGCCGCGGAGCGAAGAGGCCTTGGATACGCCGCCACAGTCACTCGCCGTTGAGGTTCGCAGCGTCTTGAAGCGCTTCGGAGCGCTCGAGGTGCTGCGTGATGTCAGCCTGGACGTCGCGCGCGGGCAGACGGTCAGCATTCTCGGTCCTTCCGGCTCCGGAAAATCCACGCTCCTTCGGTGCATCAACTGGCTGGAGGAACCTGACAGCGGCGAGATCTTCATCGCCGGCGTACGCATCGGCATGCGCGACGGCAAGCATATGACCGACCGTGAGCTCGCGCGCATGCGAGCCCGCATCGGCATGGTGTTCCAGAGTTTCAATCTGTGGCCGCATCTGACCGTGCTGCAAAACGTAACCGAGGCGCCAATCCACGTGCTTGGACTGAACAAGGACGAAGCGATCGCGCGGGCCGAGAAGATTCTCGACAAGGTCGGCATCGGCGACAAACGCAACGCCTATCCCTACGCACTCTCTGGTGGGCAGAAGCAGCGCGTCGGCATTGCGCGCGCGCTGGCGATGAATCCGGCCGTGATTCTGTTCGACGAGCCGACCAGCGCGCTCGATCCCGAGCTCGTGGGCGAGGTTCTCGCCGTGATGCGCGCCCTGGCCGAGGAAGGCATGACCATGGTCGTGGTGACGCACGAGATGGACTTTGCCCGCGACGTATCCGACGAAGTCGTGTTTATCGACCAGGGACTGGTCGTCGAACGCGGCAAGCCGGAAGCCTTCTTCTCGAATCCGAAGAGCGCTCGCGCGCGCCAGTTCCTGAGCCGTTACAAATGACAGCCCCAGCACGAGAGCCGGCCGATCCAGGCAGACTGGCTCGTATTGCGGCGCTTCGGGCGCGCTACGAAGAGCTGCGTGAAGCAGGCCAGACACCGGGGAGATTCGAAGCTGCCGTCGCGGCCGCGCCGCGCCTTGGTCGAGAAATTCCCCCGGAGTTCGTGCAGTCGCGCGCAGGCGTTCCGGCCGGCTGGTACTGGTTCGGGCGCATCGAGCGCGGCACCTGCTTGCGGATCGACAATCCGCAGGGCACGCCGGGCGTCGCCTGCCTGTTCTGGAATGCAGCCGACCCGAGCGAGCGCTTTTGCTCAACCGACACGATAAAGGTGCAGTGGACGGCGCGAATCGGCCGGGGCCGCATGCTCCTCTCCGACATGGGACGTGTCGTTGCATCGGTTATCGATGACAACTGCGAGCGGCATGATGTTCTGATCGGCGTGGGTCGACCCCGGGCCGACGACAACTCCTCGCCCCTCACGGCCCGCGACGGAACCGAAAACCTCGCCATTGCTGCGACCAAGCTCGGACTCGAGCCGCGCGATGTTCACGCACCGATCATGCTCTTCGCTCCCGTCACCTGCCGTGACCAGCGCTTCGAATGGGACGCCAACGTCCGGCTGGCAGACACGTATGTCGATCTTC
>JACCRJ010000556.1 GCA_013813615.1 Lautropia sp.
CTTTGTCCTGACGCACTGGTGATCACGGGGCTCGGCTCGCCGACCTACGACGTCTTCGCCGCCGGCGATTCACCGAATCACTTCTACCTCTGGGGCGCGATGGGCGGCTCGACGGCGGTGGCGATCGGCCTCGCCATCGCGCAGCCCTTCCGTTCGGTGCTGGCGATCACGGGCGACGGCGAACAACTGATGGGCATCGGCAGCCTGGCGACCGCCGGAGCGCAACAGCCGCCCAACCTCAGCCTCGTCGTGCTCGACAACGGCCACTTCGGTGAGACCGGCATGCAGCGCAGTCACAGCAGCCTCGGCACGCGGCTCGCGCAGGTTGCAAACGCCTGCGGCATCGAGCAGGCAATCGAGATCCATCAAATGGAAGACGTGGACACGGTGGCGAAGCGCGTCAACGCGCGGGCTGGCCTGAATTTCTCGCAGGTGCTGGTGAAGCCGGACGAACTGCCGCGAGCGATGCCGTCGCGAGACGGTGTGTTCGTCAAGAACCGGTTTCGCCAGGCATTGGGCTTCGCCCCCCTATAAGCCCGCGCGCAGCACATGCGGCTGGACACCTGCCTGCCGCAGACCAGGGATGGACCCTGGTCACATCACCTTGAATGCAGATAAGCCGCAAGCGCGCGCATGCCAGTTTCGGGCAGGCGTTTGGTGAGCACGAGAGTTGTTGTATACATAGCCAGGCGGGAAGTGTACGATCAGGCGCATTCTGCAACATCAGGACACTGGAGGGCATCATGCTTTATCGTCTGTTGAGCATCGCGATACTCGGTGCGGCGGTTTCGTCTGGTGCGATGGCGCAGGATCTGGCCAAGCACCAGTTCAAGGTGATTGGATTGAACGGTCCTACCGTCGCTTCGATCGTGGATGAGGTGCCGTTCTGGCGCGAGACGCTGACAAAGGCGTCGAACGGCGCAATCACCGCCGACATTACACCGCTCGATCAGATGGGCGTTGACGACAAGACGATGCTGCGGATGCTGCGGCTGGGCGTGATGGACTTTGCCGGCATGGACATCTCGAAGATGGCCGGCGACGATCCGCGCTTCGAGGGCTGCGATCTCGCGGGGCTTACGCTTGATGCCGACAAGGCCCGTGCCGCGTGCAACGCCTACCGCGACGTGATCGACCGCCAGATGCAGAAGAACTGGAACGCCAAGCTGCTTGCGTTCGGCGGCAACCCGCCGCAGGTGTTCTGGTGCCGCACGGTGGTCGGAGGGCTTGCAGACCTCGAGGGCAAGAAGATCCGCGTCTTCAACAATACGATGCGTGACTTCCTGAACGGCGTCGGTGCCACGGCCGTGAGCATGGCATTCGCCGAAGTGGTCCCCGCGCTCAACAACGGCGTGATTGACTGCGCCGTCACCGGCAGCCTGTCGGGCAACACGGCCGGCTGGCCGGAGGTGGCGAAATCCCTCTATCCGATGTCTCTCGGCTGGAGCATCAACGTGATGGCCGTGAATCTAAACACCTGGAAGCGCCTTGACAAGCGGACTCAGGAGTTCATGCTCGAGCAGGTGAACGCCTATGAGGAGAAGATGTGGCAGACGATGAAGAAGGCTGCCGCCGAGGCTGACAACTGCAATACCAACAAGCAGCCCTGCACCATGGGCAAACCCGCCAATATCACCATCGTCCCGGTGAAGCCTTCGGAGGCCGTCGAGCACAAGAAACTGGTTGAGGGGGCCGTGCTAGCCGGCTGGGCAAAGCGCTGCGGCCCGGAGTGTGCAAAGGAATGGAACGGCACGGTCGGCAAGTCGCTAGGACTCTCGGTCCCTGTCAACTGATCGCCTGATCCCGCTCGCTGCGCTGAATCCGGGGTTGAGGGTACGGTCAGCACGAACCCCGGGAAAGGAGAAGCCATAGAAGCGGTGATGAGAGGCGTTGGCCGGCTGTCGCAATGGGGCCTCTGGTTCGGCGGGGCGCTCGTCCTGCTGGCGGCGGTACTGATCGGTATCGACGTCGTTCTGCGAAAACTTTTCAACACTTCCATCGGCGGCGCCGATGAGCTGGCGGGTTACGCCCTGGCGATCGGAACGGCGTGGTCTCTTGCGGCAGCATTGCTCAATCGTGCGCACATCCGCATCGACTCGCTCTACGTCCTGCTGCCCACCCGCTTGCGCCTCGTGCTTGACTTCGCCGGCCTGGCTTTGTTCATCTCCTTCTTCGGCCTGGTCGCCTGGCACGGGTCGGGCATGGTCATGCAATCGTGGGCTTCCGGGTCGCGTAGCCAGTCCGCGCTGCAGACCCCCACGGTGATCCCGCAATCGATCTGGATGCTCGGGCTCGCGGTTTTCGTTGTCATCGGCGCGCTCCTTTTCCTGCATGCGCTGCTTCTCCTCACACGCGGCCGGGTCGCCGATGCCACCGCCGCGATCGGCACCCGTTCAGCGCAGGAAGAAGTCGCGACGGAGATTCGGGATCTCGAAGACCGGCGAGCACGCGAGGCGAATGCTTCATGATCTATACGGCGCTCGGGATTCTCATCTTCCTGCTTGCCCTCGCGGTTCCTGTGGCCGCGGGGCTGGGCGTTCTGGGCCTGGCGCTGTCCGAAATCTACTCCAGGATGCCCCTCACGCTCGCGATAGGAGAACTGTCGTGGGCGACGTCGAACAACTTCCTGCTCGTCGCGATCCCGTTCTTCGTGCTGCTCGGCGAAGTGCTGCTACGCTCGGGAATTGCGGAGCGGATGTACAACGCGCTGGTGCTTTGGATACCGTGGCTGCCGGGCGGGCTGATGCACGCGAACATCGCCGCCTGCGCGATGTTCGCAGCGACCTCGGGCTCGAGCGTCGCCACCGCTGCCACCATCGGCACGGTGGCGATGGGCGAAATCAAGAAGCACCATTACTCGGAGCGCCTGTTCCTCGGCACCATAGCGGCCGGCGGCACCTTGGGCATCCTGATTCCACCATCGATCAACCTGATCGTGTATGGCGTACTGACTGATTCCTCCATTCCGAAGCTGTATCTCGCCGGCAGCATCCCGGGGCTCATTCTTGCCGGCTTGTTCAGCCTGACGGTTCTTGGCATCTGCCTGGTTCGTCCGGGACTGGGCGGCAAACGGACCACGGCGAGCCGGGCGCAGCGCATCCAGGCGCTGCCGGATCTGATTCCGCCGCTGGTAATATTCCTCGCCGTCATCGGCTCGATCTATGCGGGTTGGGCAACCGCGACCGAGTCGGCAGCGCTGGGCGTGATCGCGTCGCTGGGCATCGCCGCCTGGCATGGCAAGCTGAGCGGGCGCATGCTGCTGCAGGCATTCGAGGGCACCATGCGCACAACCGCGATGATCATGGCGATCCTGATCGCCGCCTATTTTCTGAACTTCGTCATCTCCTCGATTGGCCTGACCACACAGATCAACAGGTTCATCACCGGGCTCGGCCTGACACCGTCGCAGCTGTTCGTCGCAGTGGTTGTCTTCTATCTGATCCTCGGAATGTTCATGGAAACGCTGTCGATGATGGTTGCCACGGTGCCGATCATTGCGCCGATCATGGTCTCGGCGGGCTACGATCCCATCTGGTTCGGTGTCGTGATCGTGATCCTGATGGAAACGGCGATGATCACGCCGCCGGTCGGTATCAACCTCTACGTCGTGCAGGGGCTGCGTCAGCGAGGCAAGATCGATGATGTAATCATCGGTGCATCACCGTTCGTGGTGACGATGATCGTGATGATCGCCGCGCTCTGGCTCTGGCCTTCGCTCGCTCTGTGGCTGCCACAGATGGCGTCGAACTGAGTTGCGGCGCGCCTGAACCCGGAAAAGCAGCGAGTTGCCGCAGTCCCTAGCCGAGGTCGATCACAATATTGCCGCCCGGATCCAGGCTCGCCCGGGCCTGCGGCGGAACCACGCAGGTCGCGTCGTACTCCTCCACGATCAGCGGGCCGGCTTGCGCTGTCGAAAGATCCGAGCGGCGCAGGATCGGCGATTCGATCCAACCCTGCGCGGGACCGAAGTAAGCGGCGCGCGGCGCGGGCGCTTCGGGCTCCGCGCGGCTCCCGCGTACGAATTGCGGAACGCCGGCGCCTTCGCGCAAACCCTGACCTACAACCCGAATCGAGACCAGTTCGACCGGCTCGTCGGCGCCGGCGCGGTGACCGTAGGTCTTTTCGTGCTCTTTTGCGAATGCCTCTTCGAGCTGCGCGACCATCATCTTGTCGATCCGACCTTCCGGCACGGATACGGTCAGCTCGAAGCTTTGCCCCTGATAGTGCAGGTCTGCGGCGCGCCGCAGTCGCGCGCCGCCGCCGGTGAAACCCTCTGCTGCCAGCTGACACATCGCCTGTTCAGCGAGCGAATCCCAGGCCCCCTCGATCTGCTGCAGATCGGCCTTGCGCAACAGTCGCCGGAATGTGCGCGAATAGTGGTGCTCGACATCGGCATACAACAGACCAAATGATGAAAAAAGGCCCGCCGAAGGCGGCACCACCACGCGTTTCATGGCCAACGCGCTGGCCATGCCGCAGGCGAAAAGCGGGCCGTTGCCACCGAAGGCAAACAGCGCGAACTCCCGCGGATCACGGCCTCGTTCGGTCGAAATCGCCTTGATCGCGCGGATCATGTTCGAGGCCGCGATCTGATGTGCACCATAGGCCGCCTGCTCGAGCGTCATGGCGAGCGGTGCGGCGATACACCGGTCGAAGGCGTCGCGCGCCTTTTCCGCGTTCAGCTTCAGCGCGCCGCCGACCAGGTGGTTCGGATTGATGTAGCCGAGCAGCACGTTGGCGTCCGTAACGGTAGGCACCGTGCCACCCTTGTCGTAGCACACCGGACCGGGCAAGGCGCCCGCGCTCTGCGGGCCGATCTGCATCGAGCCGCCGCCGTCGATCCAGACATGCGAACCGCCGCCAGCGCCAACCTCTGCCAGATCGATCGCCGGAACCTTGAGCGTGTACCCCGCACCGGTGAGTAACCGCGAGCCGATCATGATGCCTGCGCCGACGGAATACTCGGTCGCACGCGTGACCTCGCCGTCTTCGACAATGGATGCTTTCGCCGTCGTTCCGCCCATGTCAAAGGTGATTATCTTCGGCAGATTCGTCGCTCGCGCCACCGCCTGCGCGCCCACCACCCCCCCGGCTGGGCCGGATTCGATGATGTTCATCGGGCGTTCTGCAGCAGCGGTGTCCGTCGTGAGGCCGCCGTTCGACTGCATCAGCAGCAGGCGAGCCGGAACGCCCGTCTCATCGAGGCCTTTGCGCAACGCGCGCAGGTAGCGCGCGACGATCGGCATGACGTAGGCGTTCACCACGGTGGTGGATGTGCGTTCGTACTCCTTGATTTCCGGCAACACCTCGTAGGAGATGCTCGTCGGCATGGTGGGCGCCTTCTTCCTGATGAGCTCGCCGATCATCAACTCGTGCGCCGGGTTGGTAAACGAGTTGAGCAGGCAAACGGCAATCGCCTCCACCTTCTCGGCAAGCAGCGCGTCAATCGCTCGCTCGGCATCCTTCGGATCGAGGGGGCGTTCGACCCCGCCGCGGGCGTCGACCCGTTCGTCGACCACCTCGCGAAGGTAGCGCTCGACGAGCGGCGCGGGTTTGATCCAGCCCATGTCATAGAGCCGCGGCATGCGCAGCGTACGAATCTCGAGGACGTCCCGAAATCCCCGGGTGGTGATCAGGCCGACCCGCGCGCCCTGGAGCTCGAGAATCGCATTGCTGGCTACGGTGGTGCCGTGGAGGATTTCCCGGATCATCCCGCCGTCAAGACCGGTTTCGCTGAACACCTCGGCAAGGCCCTCGACGATCGCGCGAGCGTAGTTGTCCACACTCGAGGAGATTTTCTTGGTATGGATCGTTCCGTCAGACCCGAGGAGCACGATGTCGGTGAACGTACCGCCAATATCGACACCGATCCGGTAACTGGTCATCACGCTTGCGGCAGCGGTTCATGCCGCTGCACTTTCGGTACGTCCCGCCAGGCTCTCGCGGCACGGATCCGGACACGATGCTTTTCCGTGGCCGCAACATCAACCATCCAGCGCGCAGTATCGATAACCACGCCGTAGTCGAGTTGGGCCTTCATGGGTGAGAGCAGCTCATTGCGCACGTCCTTGAGCACCGCTGCGGAATCGCGTTCGAGCGGATCGCCCCAACCCCCGGCGCCGGCGAGGACGTGCCGCAAAACGTCTCCGCGCTTGACGTTCATCGTGAACTTGCCCGGTAACACGCGGTTTTCGGTCTCGGGATTGAAGTAATTCTCAGAGGGCCGTCCCGGGCTCCCTCCGTACAGGCCGAAGGGACGGTGGTCGCGACGGTCGGAGCGAACCTGAAGCACGCCCTCGGCTTCGAGGAAAAGATAGTCACGCCGGAACGGCACGCCACCGCGGTACTTTCCGGCGCCGGCCTTGTCCGGCACGAACTCGTAAGCGAGCAACTGGATCGGATGCTCCGCTTCGGTCACCTCGATCGAGTGCGAAGCCATGTTGGCGAACATGTGCGAATTGCCGTCCAGACCGTCGGCCCAGGGCCGCGCGCCCCAGGCGCCGCAAGTGAAATCCACATAGACGAAGGGTTTGCGGTCCGCGTCGTAACCGCCGATCGAAATGCCGGTGTTGCCGCCGTCGCCCGCCGCTTTGACCTTGTCGGGAAGCATCATCGCGAGCGCGCCGAACATGCAGTCGGTCATGCGAAAGCCTGTGAGTCCCCGTGCGGCGCATGCAGCCGGCAGGACGCCGTTGCCCACCGTGCCGGGCGGGCAGATCACTTCGATCGCGCGGAACACCCCCTCGTTGTTAGGAATTCCCTGCGGCAGCACCGAACGCACGCCGGTGTACGAGGCCGCCTTAGTGAAGGAGAGCGTGCTGTTGATCGCGCCCTTCACCTGAGGCGAGGTCCCGGTCCAGTCGATCAGCATGTGCCCGCCTGTCTTTCTGAGCGTCACGAACAGCCTGATCGGCTTGCCGTAATCAATGCCGTCGTCGTCGATCCAGTCCTCGAAACTCCATTCGCCGTCTGGCAGCTTCTCGAGTGCGGCGCGCGTAAGGCGCTCCGCATAATCGATGGTTTCGTTCATGTAGTACACGGTCTGCGCCGGTCCGTACTTTTCGACCAGATCCGCAAACTGCTTTTCAGCGATATGGCAGGCGGCAAGCTGGGCCCGCAGGTCACCGAACACCTGCACCGGAAGGCGAACGTTCTTCTCGATGATCGTCATCAACGTCTGGTTGAGCGTGCCCCTGTCGTAGAGCTTGAGCGGCGCAATTCGAAGCCCTTCGGCGTAGATTTCGGTGGAATCGGAAGCGTTCGACCCCGCTACACGCCCGCCGACATCGCTGTGATGGCACACCGTGCAGGCGAATGCCAGTCGCCTGCCCTCGTGATAAAGCGGCTTGAAGACAAAAATGTCAGGCAAGTGCATGCCCCCGTCGAACGGGTCGTTCATGATGAACACGTCGCCAGGCTGCATGTCGTCCTGGTAGTGCCGCATGATCGCCTGCATCGCAGTCGGCACCGATCCGAGATGCCCGGGAAGGGTGAGCCCCTGAGCGACGAGCTTGCCGTCCGCGTCCGCGAAACCGGTCGAGTAATCCATGTTGTCCTTCAGCACACCGGAGTAGGTGGTGCGAAAAACAGTCAACGCCATCTCGTCGGCAATCGAGAAAATAGCGTTCTTGAACAGCTCGAACACGATCGGGTCACGCTTCTCGGGCATTGCTCCGTCCTTCAGGGTAGCGCCTGCGCCCCCGGGTTGAGTCGTCGGCCCTGGCATGGCGCTGGATGGGGAGCGATTGTATTATCGCATCGATCACGATCTCTGAAAGAGAGACTTGAGATTGAACAACGACGACGGCAACGGCCACGCCAATGTCTACGCTGCATTTGGCATAAGGCGCAGGATCAATGCTGCAGGCACGCTCACGCGTCTGGGTGGGTCTCTCATGGCGCCACACGTCACCGCGGCAATGGCGGCGGCGGCGACACAATCCGTCGATATCGCCGAACTGCAAGCCGCCGCGAGCCGCACTATTGCGCGCATCACGGGAGCCGAGGCCGGCTTGGTGTCGACCGGCGCGGCTGCGGCATTGACACTCGCGGCGGCCGCGTGCATGACGCGGTGGAATATCGGCAAGATGGCAGCGCTGCCGCATGCCGAGGGGTTCGCTCACGAGATCCTCATTCCCCGCACTCATCGTACCGGCTATGCCCACGCCTTGAGCGCATCCGGTGCGCGGCTTGTCGACATCGGGCATAACGACCGTGCCTGCGGTGCCGGCGTTCGAGGCCTTGAACCCTGGGAAATCGAATCCGCTATCACCCCGGGAACGGTTGCATTCGCTTTTTCTGCCAACCCTGAAAGTATCGCGGAGTTTCCGAT
>JACCRJ010000559.1 GCA_013813615.1 Lautropia sp.
CCTTCGGTGGGCGCTGATGCGCCGCCGCGGCCGGGATCTGCCGGTGCCGGGCGGCCCCGCCCGTCCTGCAGGAGCTTGTCCAGCGGCAGATAGAGCATGCTGTTGTTGCTGCGCGAATCCAGGTACACCTTGGAGGTATTGGCGAAGATCTGCTGCATCGTCTCCAGGTACATCCGCTCGCGGGTTGTCTCCGGCGCCTTGCTGTAGGCCGCGAGGATCTGCGTGAACCGCAATGCGTCGCCCTCGGCCTGGGCGCTGACCCGGTCCCGGTAGCCCTGGGCTTCCAGGAGCAGCCGGTCCGCCGCCCCTCGCGCCCGCGGGATCACGTCATTGGCATAGGCCTGGCCTTCGTTGATCAGCCGCTGCCGGTCCTGGTCGGCCTTGTTCGCATCCTCAAAGGCCGCCTGCACCTGCTCCGGCGGTTGCGCCTGCTGAATGGTCAGGTCCACCAGGCCGATGCCGAGCTTGTACTTGTCGAGGATCTGCTGCGTCAGCTTCTGCGCCTCGTCGGCCACCTGCGCCTTCTCCTAGTAAAGGATCTGGTCGATCGGGCGGCGACCGATCACTTCCCGCATGGCGGATTCCGTTACCTGGCGGATCAGGTCTTCGGTCGTCGGCGCCGGGTTGTTCTCGAACAGGAACTGCTGAGGGTTGTCGATGCGGTACTGGACTGCGAACTGCAGGTCCACGATCGCCTGGTCGCCGGTGAGGATCAACGCCTCCTTCGGCACCTTGTTCTTGACGTTGCTGCGGTAGCCGATCTCCACCTGGCGCAACCGCGAACGATCGACCAGTTCATGGCGTTCGAACGGATAGGGCAGCCGCCACTGGAAGCCGGCTCGCTCAGTCATGTAGCGGAACTCGCCGAAGCGCAGGATCGCTGCCACCTGCCCCTCCGGCACGATGTAGAAGCCGCTGCCGAGCCAGAGCAGGGCCAGGACCGCCGCCACGACACCCAGTCCGACCGCAGCGCCACGGCCGGAGATGCTGGGGCCGTCGCCGCCGGGTCTGCCCGGACCGCCAGGGCCACTGTTGCGGCCGCCCTTGTTGAAGATACCGTTGAGCCGGCGACTCAGATCGCGCCAGAGTTCATCGAGATCCGGCGGACCCTCCTGCGGCCGTTGCGGTGGGCGTTGCGGCGGCCGGTCCGGCGGGCGCGGCTCGTTGTCGGAGCCACCGCCTCCGCGACCCCAACCGGGTTCATCGGACGACATCAGTGCGCGAAAGCGTGACCACATGTTGGGATTTCGTATCAGGGTTCGGTTCTGGATCGTCGAGGTAGCCGTCGGAACGGGATTCACCGGCTTGCCCATCAGCGAATTCGCCGCCGTCGGAATCGACAGGCTCGCCGGCGTTATCGTCGGTGCCATCGCGGGCATCGCTGGAACCGTGGTCATCGAAGCGGGCGGCGTGCTCCTGAGGCTCACGCCGCGCCCGGTCCATTAGCAACTGCTTCAATTCCGCTACGCCGGCACCGGTCTGGGCGCTGAGCGCCAAGCCCGCGATCCTACCATAGCCGCCGGTGCGGCCTCCGGCGACGACGGGGGTGAGGTCCACCTTGTTGAGCACCATGATCTGCTCGACGTCGCCGGCACCGATCTCCGCGAGGACCTTGTTCACAGCAACGATCTGCTGTTCGCGATCCGGCGAGCTCCAGTCCACCACGTGCAGCAGCAGGTCCGCCTCCGCGGTCTCCTCGAGGGTGGCGCGAAACGCCGCGACCAGGCCGTGCGGCAGGTCCCGGATGAAACCGACCGTATCCGACACCACGATCTCCTGCCCGTCTTCCAGCCGCGCCCGCCGCGTCAGCGGGTCAAGCGTCGCGAAGAGCTGGTTGACCGCCACGGCGCCGCCGCCGGTGAGCACGTTGAAGAGCGTCGACTTGCCGGCGTTGGTATAACCGATGAGCGACACACGCAAGGCGTCCGAGCGCTGCCGGGCCCGGCGCCGAGTCCGGCGCTGCCGCTCGACCTTGTGCAGCTTCACCCGCAGGCGTTTGATCTTGTCCTCGATCATCCGGCGGTCCAGTTCCAACTGGGTCTCGCCAGGGCCGCCCCGCAGGCCGATACCGCCGCGCTGGCGCTCCAGGTGCGACCACATCCTGACCAGACGGGACGACTGGTGCTGGAGCTGGGCGAGTTCGACCTGCAACTTTCCTTCGCCGCTGCGGGCGCGCTGCGAGAAGATGTCGATGATGAGTTCGGTGCGGTCCGACACCCGCACTTTCCAGAGCCGCTCCAGATTGCGCTGCTGTACTGCGCTGATGGGATGGTCGAAAACGACCAGCGAGATGTCCTGCTCCTGGAACTCGGCGCCGAGGCGTTCTGCCGCGCCGCTGCCGAGGTAGAGTGCGGGATCCGGGCGCGGGCGCCGGACGATCTCGCGCAGGGTGGGGGTCAGCCCCGCAGAGCGGGCCAGCGCATCCAGTTCATCCAGGCTTTCGTCGTCCAGACGCTTGCCATTGACGGCGACCGCGAGCAACGCGGCATTGGTCGGGATGACGTCGTTGGCGAGATCATCGCCGGCGGGATTGGTTTTCAGCTCTCCGGACTCTCTTGGTGGAAGTCGACCGCGCGCGCCGGCACGACCGTGGAAATCGCATGCTTGTAGACCATCTGGGTCACCGTGTTTCGCAGCAGGACTACGTACTGGTCGAACGAATCAATCTGTCCCTGGAGCTTGATGCCGTTGACCAGGTAAATGGACACCGGCACATGTTCTTTACGTAGCAGGTTCAAAAAAGGGTCCTGCAGCAATTGGCCTTTGTTGCTCATGGCGGTCCGTTATGATGAATATTTTCTTGGGGCTCGTCAGTTTCTTTTCAAGCCTGGAGAGCGCTGCGGACGCACAGTCCTGACCCTCACTGTAACCGAAATGCCAAGGCCATGTTACCGGGGGGTCTTCGGCGCAAAGGGGTTCGCGCCCGAGCGGAATTCGATGCGCAGCGGCGTTCCCTCCAGCCCCATGCGCTCGCGAAACCAGCCCTCCAGATAGCGCTTGTAGCTCTCGCTGACCTTGTCGAGCGCACTGCCGTGGATCACGATGATCGGCGGGTTCTGGCCGCCCTGGTGCGCATAGCGCATTTTGGGTCTGACCAGGCCGCTGCGCGGCGGCGCCTGGTGCTGTACCGCAGCCAGCAGAAAACGGGTGAGCTTGGGGGTCGAGAGATTGCTGGTCGCCGCCTGGTGGGCTGCGGTGACGGATCGCATCAGGGTCCGCAGCGACTTTCGCTTGAGAGCGCTGATGGGATGCATGCGCGCAAAGGACAGGAAATGCAGCTTGCGCGCAAACTCCTGCTCGACCCACGCGCGGTTATCCTCGGGCACCGCATCCCACTTGTTCAGCGCGATCACCAGCGCACGGCCCGAGTCCAGGATGTAGCTTGCGATGCTGCCGTCCTGCTCCGAGACCCCCTCGACTGCGTCGATCAGGAGGATGCAGACATTGCAGTCCTCGATCGCCTGCAGAGTCTTCACCACCGAGAACTTCTCGATGACCTCGTGCACTTTGCCGCGGCGGCGGATACCCGCGGTGTCGATCATCGTGTATTGGCGCTTCTCGAACTCGAAGTCGACGGCGATCGAATCTCGCGTGGTGCCGGGCTGGTCGAAGGCGATCAGCCGCTCCTCGCCCAGCAGCACGTTGATCAGCGTCGACTTGCCGCTGTTGGGGCGTCCCACCACGGCCACCCGGATCGGCTTCTGCGCGTGTGCTGCGGCGGTGTCTCCGGCGACTTCCTCCCCCGCGTCCGGTCCGGCCGCGGGTCTGCCTGCGGATCCGCCGGCAGCCGGATCGACAGCTTCGCCGCTCGCGAGGGCATCGGCATCCGGCGTGGCCCGCGCCGGCGCGACGTCAGCGGCCGGCACGGCCAGCAGATCATGCGCCTGGGCGACCGCATCCAGGCATTCCATGATCAGTTCGGGGACACCCTCGCCGTGCGCGGAGGAGATCGCGCGCGGCGTGCCCAGTCCGAGTGCATGGAATTCGGCGCTGGCGATCGCCTGCGGCAGCCCCTCGGTCTTGTTGACGGCGACCCGCACCAGCCGCGCGGACCGGCGCAGTTCGTTAGCGATGTCCCGGTCCCGCGGGGTCAGGCCCTGGCGCCCGTCGAGCACGAACACGACCAGGTCGGCTTCGATGATCGCCTGCCGCGTCTGCCTGGCCATGTGCGCGGCAACGCCGGTCGCGGCAATCGGTTCGAAGCCACCGGTGTCGATCAGCACATAGCGACGCTCCCCCTGCGTGCACGGCGCATAGTGACGGTCCCGGGTCAGCCCGGGTATGTCCGCCACGATCGCCTGGCGCGAGCGGGTGAGGCGGTTGAAGAGTGTCGACTTGCCGACGTTCGGCCGCCCGACCAGGGCGATGACCGGCACCGGCTGATGCGGCTCGGGCGCGGGGAGGCGGCTTTGGCGCCGGAAGGTGCTCACGTCGGACCGCTCAAGTCGGCGTTTCTAGCGGAGCCGGCTCGCGCCCGCCCTCACCGCAGCGGCAGGGCTGCGACGGTGCCGCCCAGGGTCTGGATGTAGACCATATCGCCGACCGCTACCGGCGCTGAAGCCGGCGCAGTACCGTTGACCGACAAGCGGGCCAGCGGCGAACCGTCGCCGAGCGACAGCACGCTGAAGTTGCCGAACCGGTCGCCGAACAACACCCGCTGGCCCGCGATCACCGGCGCCGTCAGGCCTCGGCGCACGAAGCCGTCCTGCTTCCACAGCGCGTCACCGGTCGGCCTCACCGCCTGGATGACGTCGCTGCCGTCCACGGTCACGACGGTATCGCCGGCCCCCGCCAGGCCGCTTGCCGACGAGATGTCCCGGGTCCACACCACCCGTCCGTCGTCGGTGCGAAGGCAGGCGAGCTTACCCTGGTAGGCCACCGCACAGATCTGGTTGGATTCGAGGGCCGGTGCGCCGGCAATGTCCACCAGGCGCTCGAGTTCGGTAGCGCCCCGCGGGGTCGCAATCACCGTCTCCCAACGCGGCGAACCCAGCCGCAGGTCCAGCGCCATCACCCGCGCACCAGGCATTCCGACGAAGACGGTCTCGCCGCCCAGCACCATCGGCATGCTCTGGCGCAGCACCAGCGTCGGCATCGTCCGCTGAAAGGTCCACCTGATGCTGCCGCCGTCCCGGTCCATCGCGACGATCCGACCGTCGACCGTACGCACCACGACGGCGCTCCCGGTCACCAGGGGCGCGGTGATGACTTCGCCTTTGAGCGGCACCGACCAGCGCCGCCGCCCGCTCGTGTCCAGCGCGATCACATCACCGTCGCGCGACACCACGACCACCATCGTGCCGTCGCTCGCGGCGCCGGCAGCCAGCTTCTCCTTCAGCTCGATCT
>JACCRJ010000575.1 GCA_013813615.1 Lautropia sp.
GGAGCGCTGGATCGAGCCGGTCTCGATGGGCAATCCGCACGCGGTACAGGTCGTCGCTGCGGTCAAGGACGCGCCGGTGCTGACGGAGGGCCCGCGGATCGAGCGGCATCCGCGTTTTCCGCATCGCGTCAACGCCGGTTATATGGAGGTCGTGTCGCGCGCCGAGATCCGTCTGCGGGTCTACGAACGCGGCGCCGGCGAGACGCTGGCCTGCGGAACCGGCGCCTGTGCCGCTGTTGCTAGCGGGATACACCGCGGCTTGCTCGACAGCACCGTGGACGTCCACACCCGGGGTGGACGGCTTACTATCCGCTGGGACGGGATGGCCGGGTCGGTCACGATGACCGGCCCGGCCACCACGGTTTTCTCGGCGGAAGTCGACGTGCCGGATGACCCGGTGCTCCCCGACTGATTGGCCGACCTGGCGCCATGCCGAGCTCGGCTTCGATTCCAACAAACACAAGAGTCCCATGAGTCCAGTCACGCAGGCCTCCGCTACCGAGAACCTCGACGCCGCGCAGGACGCCGGCCCATGTGCCGACGCTCCTGTCGAGGACCAGCCGGCAGCGATGGACGACATGCAGGTGGCGGACTGGCTGCTGGAAAACCCGGCGTTCTTCGACCAGCATGCGGACCTGCTCTCCGAGGTCCGGATCCGCCATCCCCACGGCGGCCGGGCAATTTCGCTGGTTGAGCGCCAGGTGCTGGTGCTTCGGGAGCGTAATCGGGCGCTGGAAAGCCGCATGGCCGAGTTGATTCGCATCGGCCAGGACAACGACGGGATCGGCACGCGGCTGCAGCAATTGACGCGGGACCTGCTGCGCGCGAGCGATCCGGCAGGACTGCCGGCGGTGTTGCTCGATGGCCTGCAATCGGGATTCGGCGTTCCACAGGTCGGCATCCGGCTCTGGGGTATCGATGGCCTGCAGTCCCCGTTCGGCGACGACGTCTCGGCGGACATTCGCCGGCGGGTCGAGGAACTGACGCAACCTTACTGCGGGCCCAACTCCCATCCGGAAGCCGCCGGCTGGCTGCCGGGCGCGGGCGACGAGACCGCCTCGATGGCCCTGCTGGCGCTGCGCACCCCGCAGCCGTCCGGCCAGCCGGGCGGCGCACTCTCGAACACCTTCGGCCTGATGGTGCTGGGCAGCGACGACGCGGCCCGCTTCCAGGCGGGCATGGGCACCGCTTTTCTCGAAAGAATCGCGGAGATCGCCAGCGCTTCGCTGTCGCGTCTCCTGGCCTGACGGGCACCGTTCGTCCCATGGCGCGTGCCGCAGACGTCGCGGCCTATCTGTCGCGGCTCGAGACCGAGCGCGGGTACTCGCCCCACACGATTGCCGGCTACCGGCGCGACCTCACGATGCTCGTCAGCCTGCACGAGCAGGCTTCGCGAAAACAGGACTGGAACACGATCACCGACGGCCACCTGCGGCGCTGGGTCGCGCAGCTGGCGCGCCAGGGTCTGGGGCCAAAATCGATCGCGCGGATGCTCTCCGCCTGGCGGGGATTCTTCGACGCGCTGGCCGACGCCGGCAAGGTCGACATCAACCCGGTGCGCACCGTGCGGGCGCCGAAGCCGCCGCGGCGCCTGCCGAAGGCGCTGTCGGTGGACCAGGCGATGCAGCTGGTGGCCGAACCGGAGCCGGACGGCGGCGACACCCGCCTCGAGCGGATCCGGGACCAGGCGATCATCGAGCTGCTCTATTCGAGCGGGCTGCGGCTGTCCGAGCTGACGTCCCTCGACGTCGCCTATGTCCACGGCGGCCGGGCCGGGTACCGCTCGCTGAGCTGGCTCGACCAGGACGCAGCCGAGGTGACGGTGCAGGGCAAGGGCGGCAAGAAGCGGTCGGTGCCGGTCGGCGGCCCGGCGATGGCGGCGCTCCATGCCTGGTGTCGGGTGCGGCGCGATTGGCTGCTGCAGCATCCGGAGCGGGAAATACCGGCCCTCTTCATCACCCGCCGGGGCACTCGCCTCTGCAATCGGTCGGTCCAGCTGCGGATCAAGCAACTGGCGATCCGGCGCAGCAGTTCGGCGTCGGTGCATCCCCACGTGCTGCGGCACTCGTTCGCCAGCCACCTGCTCCAGTCCAGCGGTGACCTGCGGGCCGTGCAGGAGCTGCTCGGCCACGCCAATATCTCCACCACCCAGATCTACACGGCGCTCGACTTCCAGCGCCTGGCGGCCGTCTACGACGCCGCGCACCCCCGGGCACGTCGGCGGGAGTGACACAACCGCGCCGAGTCCTGCCGGGCCTGCCGGTGGGAGGCCGCCGGGTTGAAAATGGGTGCGATTACACCCAAGTCGGGGATTCCAGGCGTCGCCATTCCAGCAGCGGGCAAACCGCGTACAATCCGGCCTCCCTTCAGGGATGCGGGTGCAGCGGCGGTTCCGACAAGGCAGGTGGACAGGCAGCAGATGGACAAACAACACGTTCCGGCCACGATCCTCACCGGGTTCCTCGGCAGCGGCAAGACGACGCTGCTCAACAAGATCCTGCACGAGAACCACGGCCTGAAAATTGCGGTCATCGAGAACGAATTCGGCGAGGAAGGCATCGACAACGACCTGCTGATGCAGCATTCCGGCGAGCAGATCGTGGAGATGAACAACGGCTGCATCTGCTGCACGGTCCGCGGGGACCTGGTCCGCATCCTGGGCGACCTGAAGGCGCGCCGTGACAGCGGCGAGATCAAGTTCGACCGGGTGGTGATAGAGACCACCGGCCTTGCAGATCCCGGCCCGGTCGCGCAGACCTTCTTCATGGACGACGACATCGCCGACAGCTACCTGCTCGACGCCGTCATCACGGTTGTCGACGCCAAGCACGGTAACCAGCAGCTCGACGAGCATCCCGAGGCACAGGCGCAGGTGGGCTTCGCCGACCGCATCCTGATGTCGAAGACAGACCTGGTCAGCACCGAGGAGCAGGATGCCCTGCGTCAGCGGCTGGCCAGGATCAATCCGCGCGCCGGCATCAAGCCGGTGCAGTTCGGCAATGCCGAGGTGGCGGAGATCCTCGACATCAAGGGTTTCAATCTGAATGCCATCCTGGAGATCCAGCCGGACTTCCTGGAGAGCGACGAGCACAGCCACGACGACGCGGTCTCGTCTTTCATCTTCAAGTCGACCCGGCCGTTCGACGGATTGAAACTGGAGGAGTTCCTGGGCGGCATCGTGCAGGTCTATGGCCCCGACCTGCTGCGCTACAAGGGCGTGCTGTATGTCAAGGGCTCGGACCGCAGGATGGTCTTCCAGGGCGTGCACATGCTGATGGGCGCGGATGCGGGGCGCAAGTGGGAACGTGGCGAAAAGCCGTCGAGCAAGATGGTGTTCATCGGGCGAAACCTACCGAAGGACACCTTCATGCAGGGTCTGGGGCAGTGCCTGGCCTAGGCTGGGCTGCTTCTTCGTGTTCACCGCACTCAACACCGCGACGCGGTATTGCAGGATCAGGGAAGGATAAGAATATGGTTGCTACCAGGCAGGCAAAGCCGCTGACCCAGGCCGAACTCCTGAAGATGCCCGAATCGGACTACATGAACCCGGCCCAGCTGGAGTTCTTCCGCGAACGCCTGCTGACGATGGAACGCGACATCCGCACCAACGCGGACGAGACCACCGAGCACCTGCGCGAGACGGTGATCGTGCCTGACCCGGCAGACCGGGCGACGATCGAGGAAGAGCATGCGCTGGAGCTGCGCACCCGGGATCGCGAGCGCAAGCTTCTCAAGAAGATCAAGCAATCGATCGATCGCATCGAATCCGGCGACTACGGCTGGTGCGAGGAAACCGGCGATCCCATCGGGATTCCCCGGCTGCTGGCGCGGCCCACGGCGACACTGTCGCTGGAGGCGCAGCAGCGGCGGGAGTTACGCCAGAAGCTGTACGGCGACTGACCGCAGTCTCGTCAAGAGGGCTCCTTACGGGGCCTTTTTTCTGCCTGCCGACCGGGCAGGGTCGACCGATTGACGGCAGGATCGGCTGGTGGCCGGCGCAAGTCCCGGTGCTAAACTGATTTTCGGAATTCGAGGCGAAGGCACTGTGATTTTTTCAATCTTTGGCAAGAAGGAAAAACCGAGACGCAAGGACGGCGACATCGCGACGCAACGCGGTGGTCCGGCTACCGGCCCTCACACGAGCACTGCTTCCACGACGTCCGTGAACCAGCGCGAGATCGCCAGGCGTACGGCCGAGAAGATCGACCTGATCGAATCGCAGATGGACCTCGCCTTGCCGGCGCGGGTATCGAAGCCCGACGCGGGTAACCGCTCCGATTCACTGCCGCCCGCGGCGCCGCAGCGTCCGCTGCCAGCCGGCATCGAGGAAGGCGGCATGGTGAGATTTCCCGCCGCCAGCGCGCAGGGCGCGGCGGCTGGCAACCGGCTGTCGCTGGTAACGATCAACGATCCCAGCACGTCGGTGATCCTCGGCGAAGCCGGGGTGCAGAATTCGATGGAGGTGCTGACCTCGGGGCTGTTGCCGGTCTTCGAGGAAGCCTCGGTCCTGTATTCGAACGGCCAGGCCAACGAAGCGGCCATGATCCTGTGGCAGGCCATCAAGGAGAACCGGCTCGGCCCGCACACGCAGCAGGCGTGGAAGATGTTGTTCGAGCTCTATCAGGCCGGCGGCCGCCGCCCGGAGTTCGAGAGCCTGGCCATCGACTACGCCTCGCGCTTCGAAAGCTCGCCGCCCACCTGGAGCGACGATCTCGCAAAACCGGCGCCGGCGGAGCCGCGCGCGCTTGCCGCCTCGATCATCGCTTTTCCGTCGAAGCTCGACGCCCAGGCGATCAGGCAGGTGGAACAGATCCAGCGTGCCGCGCAGCGCAACCGGCCGGTGGACGTGGATTTCAGCAAGATCATCAGCGTGGATCCGGTCGGTGCCGACCTGCTCCTGCGCGTACTGGTGGATTTCCGCAAGAACGGCGGGGAGATGACACTGATCGGTGTGGAAGAACTGCGCGCGGCGCTGTCGGCCACCATCGTCAACGGCCGTCGTGATCAGTCGGACGCGTGCTGGCTGCTCAAGCTGGAGACGCTCCGGTTCCTGGGCGAGCAGCAGCGCTTCGAGGACCTGGCGATCGACTACTGCGTGACCTACGAGGTCTCGCCGCCGTCATGGGAGCCGATGCCCGCGGCGATGCGGCTGCACAGTTCCTCGGTCGCGGCGGCGGCCGAGCCCGCCGCCGCCTTGCCGACTGCCGATGCCTTTGCGCTGGAAGGCGAGCTGGACGGCCGCCCCGACGCCACCTTCAAGT
>JACCRJ010000585.1 GCA_013813615.1 Lautropia sp.
ACATCGCGCAGCGCAGACACGTCTCGTCGACGCAGCCTGAGCCGCCGGCCGCCGGCACCCCGCGGCTGCTGCTGCAGGGCGCGCGCGAGCACAACCTCAAGAACATCGACGTCGAGATTCCGCTGAAGCGGCTGGTGTGCCTGACCGGCGTGTCCGGAAGCGGCAAGTCGACACTGATGCAAAACGTGCTGCTGCCGGCGTTGAAGAAGGCTAAAGGCAGGCCGAGCGACGTGCCGGGCGACTTCGACAAGCTGCTCGGCGACGACTGGGTCGAGGACATCGTGTTCGTCGACCAGTCCCCCATCGGCAAGACCACCCGCAGCAACCCGGTTTCCTATGTCGGCGCGTTCGACCCGATCCGCAAGCGCTTCGCCGCATCGCCGACCGCGCGCGAGCGCGGCTATACCGCAGGGACCTTCAGCTTCAACTCCGGGGACGGCCGCTGCCCGACCTGCGGTGGCAACGGATTCGAGCGCGTCGAAATGCAGTTCCTCTCGGATGTCTACCTGCGCTGCCCGGACTGCGACGGCAAGCGGTTCCGCCCGGAGATCCTGGAGATCGAGATCGAGGGCCGCAGCGACGCCACCGCTTTCGGCCGCAAGCTGACCCGCTCTGTCGCGGAGATCCTCGAGCTGACGGTGACCCAGGCCCTCGCCTTCTTCGCGGCCGACCGCGAAATCACGACCCGCCTGCAGCCGCTGTCGGACGTCGGACTCGACTACCTGCGCCTCGGCCAGCCGGTGCCGACGCTGTCGGGGGGTGAAGCGCAACGGCTCAAGCTCGCCGGCTTCCTCGCCGAAGCCGCCACCCAGGAGGGCAAGGCCGACGCAAGCGCCGCCCGCGCCGCAGCCGCTGGCAAGCGCAAACGCAAGGGCAAGGCCAAGGCGGGAACGCTGTTCCTGTTCGACGAGCCCACCACCGGGCTGCATTTCGACGACGTGGCGCGCCTGCTGCGCGCGCTGCGCAAGCTGATCGCGGCCGGCCACTCGCTGCTGGTGATCGAGCACAACCTCGACGTGATCAATGCCAGCGACTGGATCATCGACCTCGGGCCGGAAGGGGGCGACGGTGGCGGCTTCATCGTCGCCACCGGTACCGCGGACACGGTGCAGGGACATCCCACCTCGGCGACGGGCGCGGCGCTGCGCGCCTATGCGGCTGCGATGGTGCGGCAGAAGTTGCAGGCAGAGGCGGCGCTGCCGGTGCTGCCCGGCCTGCCGGTGCTCCCCGGCCTGTCGGCGCTGCCGGTACTGCTGGCTGCGCAGGATGGCCCCGGCTATGTCGCCGCCGGCGACGCCGGCCGCGCTGCCGGAGAAACGGAACCCGGCAGGCCGCTGCAGAATGTGCTGCGCGAACGCGCCCGGCATTCGATCCTGGTGCACCGTGCCCGCGAACACAACCTGAAGAACATCGATGTGGAAGTGCCGCGCAACCGGATGACCGTCATCACCGGCGTCTCCGGCAGCGGCAAGTCCACACTTGCCTTCGACGTCATCTTCGGCGAAGGCCAGCGCCGCTACCTCGAATCGCTCAACGCGTACGCCCGGCAGTTCGTGCAGCCGGCGTCGCGGCCGGACGTCGACGCCATCTACGGCATCCCGCCGACGGTGGCGATCGAGCAGCGCACCAGCCGCGGCGGGCGCAAGAGCACCGTGGCGACGCTGACCGAGATCTACCACTTCCTGCGCCTGCTGTACCAGAAGCTCGGCCTCCAGTACTGCCCGAAGGATGGCACGATGATCCAGCCGCAGAGCTTCGATGTGATCGTAGCGCGGCTGATGCGGCAATACCGCGACAGCCATATCGGCCTGCTGGCGCCGCTGATCGTGGCGCGCAAGGGGATCTACACCGACCTGGCCAAATGGGCGCGAGGCAAGGGCTTCCCGCACCTGCGGGTCGACGGGAAGTTTCTGCCCACTGAGAACTTTCCACGCATCGACCGCTACCTGGAGCACAACATCGAGTTGCCGGTGGCGGACTTGGTGGTGAGGGCCGACCAGGAAGCGGAACTGCGCTCGGCGCTGGCCCAGGCGCTGGACTACGGCAAGGGCCTGGTGACGGTTATCGGCGACGTCGCCTGCCTGCAAGGCGACCTGGCGGCGACGCTGGAGACCACGATCTTCTCCACCCGCCGCGCCTGCAGCCAATGCGGCACCAGCTATCCCGAACTCGATCCGCGGCTGTTCTCCTTCAACTCCAAGCACGGCTGGTGCGCCACCTGTCTGGGTGCCGGGCTCGAGGTGGTCGGCCGCATCGACACCGATGAGCTGACGCCGGGCATGGAAGGCGCAACCGATGCCGGCGTGACCTACGGCGAAGCCCCCTGCCCGGCCTGCCACGGCCAACGGCTCAACCCGGTGGCGCTGAACGTGCGGGTACGGGAGCAGTCGATCGCCCAACTCACCTCGCTGTCGATCGAGGACTGCGCGAAGTGGCTGAAGACGGTGGCTTTTGCCGGCCGCGAAGCCGACATCGCCCGGGACATCCTGACCGAAATCGCCTCGCGCCTGCGATTTCTCAACGACGTCGGCCTTGCATACCTCACGCTGGACCGCGGGGCACCGACGCTGTCCGGCGGCGAGGCGCAGCGCATCCGCCTCGCCGGCCAGCTGGGCTCGAACCTCCAGGGCGTCTGCTACGTGCTCGACGAACCGACCATCGGGCTGCATCCCCGCGACAACCGGATCCTGCTGGACACGCTGGCCGCCCTGCGTGACAAGGGCAACACCCTGCTGATCGTCGAACACGACGAGGACACCATCGCGCGGGCGGACCACATCATCGACATCGGCCCCGACGCCGGCCGCCTGGGCGGCCATATCATCGCCACCGGCACGCAGAAGCAGTTGATGGCGCATGCGGACAGCCTGACCGGCCGTTTCCTGTCGCGCCCGCTGCAGCATCCGCTCCAGCCGCGGCGGCCGGTGGACCGGCAGACGCCGGCGATCCGCATCGAAGGCGCCCGGCGCCACAACCTCCGCAATGCCGGCGCCAGCTTCCCGCTGCACCGCCTGACGGTGGTGACCGGTGTATCCGGCTCGGGCAAGTCGACCTTCACCCGTGAAGTGCTGCTGGCCAACCTGCAGCGCATGGTCGGCACCCGCTCGCCTGCAGACGTCGAGCATTGCACCTCGATCGAGGGCTGGCAGGGCATCACCCGTGTGCTGGAGGTCGACCAGACGCCGATCGGCAAGACGCCGCGTTCCTGCCCGGCCACCTATGTCGGCTTCTGGGACGCCATCCGCCGGCTGTTCGGGGACACCAGCGAAGCGCGGGTGCGGGGCTA